>NZ_JBKFBD010000024.1:0-79477 GCF_053345975.1 Microbacterium sp. C23T
TACGAATCAGACACCGAACGACGCAACGCGCTACCCGACTGGCTGCACTTCTACAATCACCACAGGCAACACTCCGCCATCGGAGCCGCACCCATCAGCAGACTCAACAACCTGCCTGGACATCACACCTAGGCCACGGACTTCTCGAGCGCGGGGGACGTCGTCGCCGGCGGAGCCAGCAGGTGGATCTCCTCGAGTTCGAGGACGAGGCCGGCGTTGGAGCTCGCCTCGGCGGCGAGGCGGGTCAGCAGAGCGTGGTCGATCCGAGGTTCGTCGGCGCTCTCGAAGGTGAACCGGAGCGGGATCGACGGATCCAGCCACACGGACGAGCGTCCTGAGCCGTCTGCGTGGCGCCACGACATCATGAAACTCTCGTTGCGGCGCAGCTTGGTGGTGACGATCAACTTGACGTGTGCAAGAAGGTGCTCCGGCACGTAGATCGGGGTGCCCTCGGCACCGTAGGCGAGTTCAGCCATGGGGACTGCTCCTTCCGGAGGCGTGGTCCCAATTATAGTTCGCCATCGAACGTTTTGCTAATGGGATTTTCGTCATCGGATGTTCAACAAATTAAAGTTCGATGATCGAAGGTTTCGCTTTCGAGAGTTTTGTGGTCGAATGAAACGAATTCCTCCGTCGGTTCGCGGCGTGGGGACCGACGAGGGAGTGAGCTCGTGACGGAGACCGCGATGCCGTCGACGGCGATGACGGACGGACAACGCCCCGATGTGGCCGGCGTGCTCGAACGACTGCGGCTGGCCGAGGCGAAGCTCGCCCGGCGGCGCGAGCAGCAGACCGGCATGAACGAGACGGACCGCGCAGCGATGCGCTACCTCCTGGAGCACGTCGACGCGGAGGAGATCACCCCCTCCATGATCGTGAGGGCGCTCCACCTCTCCCCCGCCTCGGGCACCGCGCTCATCGACCGTCTGGTCGCACGCGGACTCGTCGTCGTCGAAGGACACCCGCACGACCGTCGCAAGAAGATCATCCGCCCCTTCGATCGCAACGTCGACCCGGACCACCTCGACCCGCTCACGATGCAGCTGCGCGGTCTCGCGTCCGGATTGCCGGCGCGGGATGCGCGCATCGTCGCCACCTTCCTCGAGGACGTCCTCGCGATGGTCTCGGGGACCGCGATCCCCGCGAACTGACGGCGCCGGGTCAGAGCACCACGGGCGCGAGTCGCTGTGCGATCTGATCGAGCGCTTCGCGGATCGATCCGAACTCGCACACGCTGGCGGTTCCCGCGACCCACAGCACATAGACGCGGTCGTCCTTGCACTCCAGGTACGCGACCACACGACGAGGATCCGTGGGGTCGGCAGACGGATCGCAGGCCACCCAGGCTCCGGATCCCACCCACAGCAGCTCGGGGCGACGGGTCTGGACCGCGGGAATCGATGTCTCGAGCATGGCGACCTCCTGGGTGGTGTCCGCGCCTCGTCGCGCGTCATCGTCAAAGATCCTCGCCCGCGGACGTCGGGAAGAGGGGCTTGACGGCGGGCGCGCGATCTGAGTGTGGCGCTGCGCCACCGAGGGCGTCTTAGGCTGATGCCGATGCGGGAGTTCTTCGGAGGGGTCGGTCTGCTCGGCCGCGGCTTCGCGCAATGGCGGCAGAGGCCCGGCCTCATGGCACTCGGCCTCGTTCCTGCGGCGATCGTCGGCCTGCTGTTCCTCGGCGGGCTCATCGCACTCAGCGCCTCCCTGCCGGCGCTCACCGAGGCGATGACGCCGTTCGCCGACCGCTGGCCGGGCGTGTGGGCGACCGTCTTCCGCATCGCGGTCGGCACCGCGCTCCTCGGCGCCGCCCTCGTGCTGGTGGCCGTCACATTCACGGCGCTGACGCTGCTGGTGGGCGATCCGTTCTACGAGCGGATCTGGAGGGGGGTCGAGGCAGACGCCGGAACCCCGAAGCTCGAGGGCGACTACGGGTTCTGGCGCTCGGTCGCGGACGGGCTGTCGCTCATCGCACGCGGCGTGGGCATCGCACTGGTCGCCGCGCTGATCGGCCTCGTCCCGGTGATCGGCGCAGTGGCGAGCACCGTCTTCGCGGTGGTCTTCACCGGATGGCTGATCTCCGACGAGCTGAGCTCGCGCGCGCTGACCGCCCGCGGACTGACGAGGCGCGACCGAAAGAAGCTGCTGCGCCGCAGACGCTTCCGCGTGCTGGGGTTCGGCGTCGCGACGCAGCTGTGTTTCCTGGTGCCGCTCGGCGCCGTGGCCACGATGCCGGCAGCCGTCGCGGGAGCGACGCTGCTCGCGCGGTCGCTGCTCGATCCCACCCCGCCGACTGCTCACACTCCGGCCTGACCGGAATACCGGCGACGCGGCATCCGAGTCAGTCGGACCCGTCGTGATCCGAGGCCACGTCGAGGAGGTGCGGGATCGCGCGGTCGATCATCGTCATGGTCGCCGTCAACGAGATCCGGAAGTGATGCGGCTGCTCGAACAGCGACCCGGGCATGACATATACGCCCCGCTCCTCGAGGGTGTCGCAGAACGCCTGGGCGTCGCCGCCGGGCGCCTTGCCCCACAGGTAGAAGGTGCCCTCCGGCCGGGTGACCTCGTAGCCGGCATCGGTGAGCGCGCCGTACATCCGGTCGCGCTTGCGCGTCAGCTCGGCCGTGTCGAGCGACAGGGTCTCGAGCTCCGGCACCGAGTACTGCATGACGGCGTCGGGGAACCCCCAGCCGATGGCCAGCCCCAGGGGGAAGAGTCCGGCGCGCAGCTCCTCCCGCTCGGCCATGGGGATCCGGGGCGACAGCGCCAGGTAGCCGAGCCGCGCTCCGGGGGCGAGCAGCACCTTGCCGTAGCTGTAGTCGATCACCGTCCACGGGTAGTACGCGGCGGGGCTCGTGAACGCGATGCCGTCGAAGCGGATGCGGCGGTACGGCTCGTCGGACAGCAGCCAGATACGGCGGTCCTGGGCACGCGACGCCTTCTCGAGCACTGCGGCGAGCGCCTCCCACGTCGACGGCGGATAGACGCGACCGGTGGGGTTCGCGGGCGAGTTGACGACGACGATCCTCGTGCGAGGAGTGATCGCGCGCGCGATCGCGTCGACATCGAGGTCGAACGTGTCGGGCGCGAGGTCCGCACCGACCGGGACGAGGTCCGCGGCGTGGAGCATCGGCGCGTAGCAGAACCAGCCGGGCACCGGGATCACCACCTCGTCGCCCGCGTCGGCCAGCAGCGCGAACGCGAGGGAGATCGCACCGAAGGCGCCCTGCGTCATGGCGATGTCTTCGGGTTCGAAGTCGAGTCCCAGCTCTCCGGACAGCGCGCCCGCCACGACTTCCTGCGCGGACCGCTCGCTGCTCTTGTAGGCGAACCAGTCGACGGTCCGCGGCTCGGCGTTCCTGCGAATGGCCGCCGGGAGGCCGGGCAGCGCCATCTCGTGCGGGTTGCCGAACGCGAAGACCAGTGCCTCCGGGTCGGACGCGACGACCTGCATGCGGGAGAAGTACGAACCGACGACATCCACCGCCGCCTTCGCCGCCGTCGCCCGTGTCGACATCGCCATGGCAGTCACCTCTCGCCCCAGTGCCGATCCGTGATCCCGCCCAGGATCCCAACAGACGCGGGGCGCGTCAATCGCCTCCGCGATCGGCACGCGTCACAGGCGTTCCCCAACCGAGCAGTGCTACCTTCGCCCGGGCGCGACAAGTGGAGGACGGATGATCGACGACCCTGAGCTGGGGCTCGTACTCGGTGGTGGTGGCGCCTTCGGCGCCGCCCACGTCGGTGTGCTGCAGGTGCTCGCCGAGCGAGGCATCCGCCCCGGCATCGCGACCGGAACGAGTTCGGGCGCCCTCGTCGCGGCCGCGTACGCCGCGGGCCTGGAGGCGCACGCCATCGAGCGCGCCGCACACGCTTTCCGCTGGAACGCGATCGCACGCTGGTCGATGACGCCGCGCTGGGGTCTGCTCGACACCACCGCCATCGTCGACGCCGTCCCTCGTGCCCTCGGCGAGGACCCTCGCATCGAGCACCTGCCCCGGCGCTTCGCCGCGTACGCCACCGATCTGCGCACGCGCCGCGGGATCATCCTCGACGAGGGGCCGCTGAGCGCCGCCCTCCGCGCGACGGTCGCGGTGCCGGGCCTTCTCCCCCCGATCCGCCGCGGCGATGCGCTGCTCGCGGACGGCGGGATGATCGACAACGTGCCGGTCGCCGCGGCGCGCGCCCTCGGCGCCACCCGCGTGATCGTCGTGCGGCTGCACGCGAAGTGGGAGAACGTGCGCATGATGCGCACCGTCACCCGCACCGCGGATCTCGTCGCCGACCCGTCGGTCGTGCTGGTCCAGCCCGAGATGGAGGGCATGGCGCAGTGGCGGATGACCGACGTGCCGCGCCTCATCGCCGAAGGACGCCGCGCGGCGACGGTGGCGTTGGATGCTGCGGCACAGCGTGGTGCGTCGCTCCCCGCGGATGCCGCGCTCGTGGCCGAGTAATCGTCGCGAGGCGCTCTCTCACATCCGCGCGTAGCGGGCGCGAGCGAAGCAGAAGACTCCGTAGATGATCAGACCCGCGGCGACCACCCAGAGGATGATCGGCCCGAAGGGCAGGCCGGCGAGCGTGTGGAGCGCCGCATCCAGCCCTCCGGCCGTCTGCGGATCGTGCGTGACGGCCGCGACGACGAACAGCGCGCCGGCCACCGCCACGGCGATGCCCTTCGCGACGTAGCCGACGATCCCGAACGTCACGATGCCCTTGCGGGCGACTCCGGTCGGCAGGTCGAGGTGCTTCTCGAACGCGCGCGTGAACCCGCGGACCACGAAGGCCGCGCCGATGGCGAAGACGATGAGACCGATGAGCACGAGCAGGAAGATCCCGCCGGGGGTGCTCATGAGACGGGCACTGAGCGTCTGCGACGACTGAGACGAATCGGAGCTGCCGCCGAGCGCGTACACGAGCGCCGTGAAGGCGATGGCGAGGTACGCGAGGGCGGTGCCGATGTACTTGACGCGGTAGCCCCACTTCTTCTTGGTGTCGGGGTTGCGCTCCAAGAACGCCTGCGCGACCTGCCACACGGCGAGCGCCGCCAGCCCGACGGCGATCGCCCAGAGGAGGAACACCCCGAGAGGTGTACTGCGGATCGCCTCCATCGCACCGCCCTGGTCGGCCTCTCCTGCGCCGCCGGTCGCCACCGAGATGGCGATGAAGCCGATGACGATGTGCACGATCCCCAGCACGACGTAGCCGATGCGGGCGATGGTCCGGAATGCGGGCGACTCCGTCGCTGCCCGCGCCGCGTTCTTCGCAGTGGTCATTCGCGAAGCGTATCGCCGGGGAATCCCGCAGGATTGGGGCTTGAAATCCGCACGAGAAGCGTGCTCAGGCGTCCGGTTCCGCAGAGGACGCCCGCGACGACATCGCCCTTCGGATGCGGTAGGCCTGCATCGCACTCCACACCAGGCAGGCGACCGCGACGCCCTCCAGGAATCCCGCCAGCACATCGCTCGCCCAGTGGGCGTGAAGGTAGGTGCGGCTCCACATCATGTAGGCGATCCAGACCGCTCCGAGTGCCCACACGTACCAGCGGCGCAGCAGCAGTCCCAGCGTGACGGCGATGGTCGTCGCGACGGCCGTGTGACCGGAGGGGAACGAGGTGGCCACGCTCTCGGCGAGCGAGTCCGACGGGCGCACCCGCGCGATGATCGCGGCCAACGGGGCGCCGATCGCCGTCACGGTCACGATGGCGATGGCGAGGGTCGCAGCATCCCATCGCCGTCGACGCCAGAGGAAGACCGTGATGATGAGGATCCCGACGACGGGCGCCCCCACCACCCCGCCCACGATGGAGGGCACCCAGGCGATCACCAGACCCACATCGGTCAAGCCTGCGAGCATGACGTCGTCCCACCAGAGGTCGACGGCAAGGGGATCGTGTCCGCCCAGCGCCACCGCGAACCGCAGCACCACGAACAGCACCGTGGCCACCACGCCGATCACCAGGACCGTCGCGCGGTGGGGGTCGGGGTGCGGAAGCGGCTCGTCGGGCGTCACGGCGAGCGGCGCGCGACTGACCTGCGGTTCTTCGTTCTCGCCCACGCGACCATTGTGAACGCGGCCTGGTCTCGCCCGCGCCCTCTTGCCTTGTGCGGTCCGGGTGTCGTATGGGCCATTGACGAGCCGCACGCGCACTGCTCTGATGAGCGCATGGAGGCGATCGTCGACGTCGACTACGTGGTCGTCGGTGCGGGGGCGATGGGGATGGCGTTCGTGGACGCCCTCACCACGGCCGCCGACGACGTGTCGGTCGCGATCGTCGACCGCCGTCACGGCGCCGGGGGTCATTGGCTCGACGCGTATGGATTCGTGCGCCTGCACCAGGCGTCAGCGTTCTACGGCGTCGCCTCGACGCTCCTCGGCGGCGGACGGCTGCAGACGGACGGCCCCGAGCAGGGACTGCACGAACGCGCGAGCGCCGCGGAGGTATCGGAGTACTACGCCCGCGTGCTCGCCCGTCTCGTCCGGTCAGGCCGGGTCGCCTTCCACGGCCGCAGCGAATACCTGGGCGATCGCCGGTTCGTGTCGCTGCTCAGCGGTACGCGTTTCCATGCGCCCCGCGCGCGGGTGGTGGACGCGCGGTACCTGTCCCCCGACATCCCGCTGCTCACTCCCCCGCCGTTCGCGGTCGAGGACGGTGCCCACGTCGTGGCCGTCAACGACCTCGTGCGCCTCGCGGAGGCTCCCGGCCACTACGTCATCGTCGGTGCCGGCAAGACGGCGACCGACACGTGCGTGTGGCTGCTGCAGAACGGCGTCGCCGCGAACGCGATCACGTGGGTCCGTCCGCGCGACCCGTGGCTGCTCAACCGTGCCGTCGTACAGCCCGACCCGGCGATCTTCCTCGGCATGGCGGCCGACACGATGGCCGCCGCGGCGGCGGCTTCAGATCCCGACGACGTGTTCTTCCGGATGGAGGATGCCGGGATCATGCTGCGCTTCGATCCCGCGGTCACCCCGACGATGGCCAAGACGCCGACGCTCGCCACATGGGAGCTCGACCTCGTCCGGACGATCGACGACGTCGTCCGTCGTGGACACCTGCAGTCCGTCGGCCGGGGACGCCTGACGTTCGCCGACGGCGACGTGCACGTGCCCGCCGATTCGCTCGTCGTCCACTGCGCAGCCGAAGGGCTGAAGTACCCGGGCCTCACACCGATCTGGACCCCGGAGGCCATCACCCCGCAGCCGGTGCGGGTCGGCTTCCCCTGTTATGGCGCAGCGCTCTCCGGCTACGTCGAGGCGACCCGCGACGACGACGCCGAGAAGAATCGCGTCTGCCGCCCCTCGCCGTACTCCGACACCCCCGCCGACTGGGCGACGATGCAGACGATCGGCGGCGACGCGTCGCTCGCGATGTCGAAGGAGACGGATCTGCGGGCGTGGTCGAACACGACGCCGCTGAACCCTGCGCGCGTGGCTCCGGAGCGGGCGGACGACCCGGCCGTGCTCGCCGCCGCGGCGAGGTTCAAGGAGAACATCGGCGCAGGGCGAGCGCGTCTCGCGGAATTCGCGGGGATCGCATAGGCCGTACGTCAGAATGTCGCCATGAACCAGACGGCCGTCTACCAGCCCGGCGTGTGCAACATCGGTCCCGCCGAGATCCGCAGGCGACGCGCGTCGGGGTGGTGGGGGCTCGCGATCGCCGTCGTCTTCCTGGGCATCGCGTTCGCCCTCGGGTGGGCGGCTCCGTGGCGTCTGCTGGTCGCGCTGCCGGTCTTCCTGTCGGCCCAGGGATTCCTGCAGGCCGCTTTCCACTTCTGCGTCGGGTTCGCGAGCCGGGGTCTGTACAACTTCGGCGACCTCGGAAAGGAGGCGAGCGTCCAGGACGCCGAGTTCCGGCGGAAGGATCAGCGCAAGGCGCTGCTCATCAGCCTGCTGGCGTTCGCCGTCGCCGCCGTCGTGGCCGTGGTCGCGTACCTGATCCCGATCGGCTGACGCGTCGGGACCTCAGTCCCAGTCGAGGTACTCCTCGACGATGACCGCCGTCTCGATCGGGTGCGTGAGCGGGAAGAGGTGACCGGCACCGTCGAGGTTCTTGACGCTCGCCCGCTCGGGCGCCGTCGCCCGCAGGCGCTCGCCGTTGGTGCGCGGGGTCACCTCGTCGTCCGCGCCCTGCACGATCAGCACCGGGATCACCGGGGCGAGAGCGATGTCTTCGTCCTCGACACCCAGCAGCAGCAGTCCGTTGACGCGCTCGGGGTGCGCAGCGACCAGCGCACGCGCGACGGTGCCGCCGCGGCCGTGCCCGCCGACCCACGTGCGCTCGAGGCCCAGCTCATCGATGACCGCGACGACGTCGTCGGCCTGATCGCCGGTCGACGCCGCGTCGACGTTCGTGCGATAGCCGACGCGGATGATGTGGAATCCCGCCTCCTCGGCGAGGTAGTGCCCCACTACACCCAGCGCGTCCTGGCCGGGTTCGGCGATCAGCACCAGGCCGATGGGCCCGTCGCCCTCGACGATGTACGGAATCGCGCGTCCGTCGGGCTCGAAGATCTGCGTGGTGTCGGTCATGGGAAGCCTTTCCGGGAAGCGAGCGTCAGACGTTGAAGCGGAACTCGACGACGTCGCCGTCCTGCATGACGTAGTCCTTGCCCTCGAGCCGGGCCTTGCCCTTCGAGCGGGCCTCGACGACCGAGCCGGTCTCGACGAGGTCGTCGAACGAGATGACCTCTGCCTTGATGAAGCCCTTCTCGAAGTCGGTGTGGATCACGCCGGCCGCCTGCGGCGCCTTCCAGCCCTTGCCGATGGTCCAGGCGCGGGCCTCCTTCGGGCCGGCCGTGAGGTACGTCTGCAGCCCGAGCGTGTCGAAGCCGATGCGCGCCAGCTGGTCGAGACCGGACTCGTCCTGCCCGGTCGAGGCGAGCAGCTCCGCCGCTTCCTCCGGGTCGAGGTCGATGAGCTCCGACTCGATCTTCGCGTCGAGGAACACGGCCTTGGCCGGTGCGACCAGAGCCTCGAGCGAGGCCTTCTTCGCAGCATCCGTCAGCACCGCTTCATCGACGTTGAAGACGAAGATGAACGGTTTCGCGGTCAAGAGGCCCAGCTCCCTGATCGGCGAGAGGTCGATGCCCGAGGCCGACAGCAGCACACCGCGCTCGAGGGCGTCCTTCGCCTCGACAGCCGCGGCGAGCACCGAGGGGTCGAGCTTCTTGCCCTTGACCTCCTTCTCGTACCGGGTGATCGCCTTCTCGAGCGTCTCGAGGTCGGCGAGCTGCAGCTCGGCGTTGATGGTCTCCATGTCGCTCTGCGGGTTCACCGCGCCGTCGACGTGCACCACGTCGTCGTCGTCGAAGCCGCGCACGACCTGGGCGATCGCATCCGCCTCGCGGATGTTCGCGAGGAACTTGTTGCCGAGACCCTCGCCCTCGCTCGCGCCGCGGACGATGCCGGCGATGTCGACGAAGGACACGGCGGCGGGCAGGATCCGCTCGGAGTGGAAGATCTCCGCCAGTTTGTCGAGCCGCTGGTCGGGCAGGTTGACCACGCCGATGTTGGGCTCGATCGTCGCGAAAGGGTAGTTCGCCGCGAGCACCTGGTTCTTGGTCAGGGCGTTGAAGAGGGTCGACTTGCCGACGTTCGGGAGACCGACGATTCCGATGGTGAGAGCCACGGGCATCCAGTCTAGATGGCGACGGATGCTGCACCCCGCGGCATCCGGCCCTCCGAGGATCAGTCCGGGTCGACGCGCCACCGCATGAGCACGCTGCCCGAGCGCTCCCACGACCGGGTCTCGAGCAGCTGGAGAGCCACCGCCGCGTCGTGACGCTCGCGCCCGTTGCCGCGCGTGTCGCACGACGCGATACTGAGCGCGTGGACGAGTGCTGCGCGCCGCGGGTGCCGGAGGGCTACGACCGGGAGTTCAACGCCCGGTTCGCCCGGCGGCTCGCCCGGCAGTACCGGAGCGACGGCCTCACGCCGAGTGCGGCCCTGGTGCTCGACTTCGCGGGCTCGGTCGGGCTCGAGGGAGCCTCGCTGCTCGAGATCGGCGGAGGGATCGGCGACATCCAGCTCGAGGCGCTGAAGCGGGGCGCGTCCCACACGACCAACGTCGAGCTGTCCGCCGCCTACGAGCCCGAGGCAGCACGGCTGCTCGACGAGGCCGGCCTGCGCGATCGCGCCACACGGATGCTGGGGGTCGATCTCGCGAGCACGCCCGAGGCGGTGGAGCCCGCCGACATCGTGGTGCTGCATCGCGTCGTCTGCTGCTACCCGGACTACGAGCGCCTGCTCGGCGCCGCCGCCGGACGAGCCAAGCGCGCGGTCGTGTTCAGCCACCCGCCGCGCACGCTGTTCGCCCGGTTCTCGGCGCGCGCGATCAACGCCTTCTACACCCTGACGGGCAACCCGTATCGCGCGTACGCGCACATGCCCGACGCCATGATCGCGGTGCTGAGCGGGCGCGGCCTCGAACCGCGCTACCGCGAGGTCAGCGGGCCGTGGCACGTCGTCGGCTCCGTGCGCACGTGACCCGTCGAGCTCACGACCGGATGCCGCGGAACGCGTGCGTCACGTACGGCAGGTCCACGACCTCCGCGCCGGTCGCCTCGATGACCCGGCGCTCGTCGAACAGGTCGCTCACCGAGGCCAGGATCGCCGCCCGGTCCGCGCCCGACGCGGTGATGACGTAGCTGCGCGAGGCGACCATGTCGAGGAGCGCTGCGCGTGTGAGGGAGCGCGTCCACGTCCATGAGCGCGGCTCGAGTCCGTCGAACGGCTCGGCCACGCGGGGTCCGTCGCCCGCGAGCATCTCCTCGGCGTGACTGCCCTGCATCGCCGCCGTGAGGCGCGCCACCCATGGATCCGACTCGTCGCGGATGTTCCAGATGAGCCCGAGCACACCTCCCTCGCGGAGCGCGCGCCCGACCTCGGCGGACGCGGCGAGGGGGTCGACCCAGTGCCACGCCTGGCCGAGCAGCACGGCGTCGACGGAGGCGTCGGGAAGCGGCATCCGTTCCGCCGTCCCCACGAACGTCGGAACCCCGTGGACGTGCTCGCGGAGAGCGGCGAGCATGTCGGCGTCGGGGTCGATCGCGACGACCTCGGCGCCGGCTTCGACGATCGTGCGCGTGAGCTTGCCGGTGCCCGCCCCGACGTCGGCGACCCGCACGGCGCGGCCGGGCTCGCGCACCGGGGCGAGCATCCAGTCCACGGCGTCGCGCGGGTAATCCGGCCGGCCCGACTCGTACGCGCCCGCGGCGGCCCCGAACGACAGCGACATCTCTTCGCGACTGGCCATGTCTCCGACCCTATGACGAGAGTGCGCGCCCGGCGCGCCTTCCGTCCGCGCAGCCGGGCCGGGGTGAGTCTGGACATGTGCCTCTGGACTTCACCGCGATCGACTTCGAAACGGCGAACTCCAGCAACGCCTCGGCCTGTGCGGTCGGACTCGTCCGCGTACGAGGCGGCGAGATCGTCGATCGGACGGGCTGGCTCATCCGCCCGCCGGCCGGGCACGACGTGTTCTTCGAGCTGAACGTCCGCATCCACGGCATCCGACCGGAGGACGTCGTCGACGCGGCGCCGTGGAGCCGCCAGCTCGCCGAGATCGTCGCGTTCGTGGGATCCGACGTGCTCGTCGCCCACAACGCCGGGTTCGACATGGCGGTGCTCAAGCGGGCGTGCGACGCGACCGGCGACGAGTGCCCGCCCTACCGGTACGCGTGCAGCCTGCAGGTGGCCCGCAGGGTCTACCGTCTCGAGTCGTACCGTCTGCCGTTCGTCGCCGCGGAGGCCGGATTCGCCGATTTTCCGCACCACAACGCCACCGCAGACGCCATGGCCTGCGCGCACGTCATGATCGACGCGGCGCGGCGCGTGGGCGCCGACGACATCGACGCCCTCACCGAGGCGGTCGGCGTCCGGGTGTCGCAGATCTCGGTCACCGAAGCCCCCGCGGTCTCGTTCGCCGTCGCCTGACGCGGAACCGGTCCCCACGGCCGCTCCACTCGCCGCCGGCGCGTCGAGCGGAGCCTCGGGCCGCGTGCGCCCACCTGCGGCCCGCCGCGCGGGCGATGTCCGAGGCATCCGGCACCCTGGAGTCATGGACGCAGTCGTGATCAGTGTGGTGGCAATCGCCTGTCTCCTTGTCGGCGTGATGGCGGGCTGGGCGGCGGGACTCGCCCGCGGCGCGGCACGTGCCGCGCGCGAACAGGCCGACCTCACCGCGCGGCTCGCCGGCTCGGATGCCGCGCGGCAGGGGGTGCAGGCCCAGCTCGAGCATCAGCAGGTGCTCTACCGTGAGCTCGCGAGCCAGGCGCGCCACGACCAGGCGGCCCGCGAGGAGCGCGAGCGCCGCGAGCAGTCGGTGCTGCGGGCCCTCGCGCCCGTGCAGGAGACGCTGGCCGCGATGCACACGAAGGTCGACGATCTCGAGCGCGACCGACACCTGCAGTTCGGCACCCTCGCCGAGCAGCTGCGACGGGCGCACGAGTCCGACGAAGCCCTGCGGGCGACCACCGAGTCGCTGGCCGGCGCCCTGCGCTCGGGCAGCACCCGCGGCGTCTGGGGCGAGACGCAGCTGCGGCGCGTCGTCGAGGCCGCCGGGCTCACGCGCCACGTCGACTTCGACCTGCAGACGTCGATCACGTCGGACGCCGGCGCGGGCCGCCCCGACATGGTCATCCGTCTCCCCGGCGAGAAGGCGATCGCCGTCGACGCCAAGGTGCCCCTCGACGCGTTCCTGGAGGCGAGCGCCATCCCTCTGACGGCGCAGGGCGCTGAGGGCGCTCGTCGGCGCAGCCTGCTCGACAAGCACGTCAAGGCCGTACGGGCGCACGTTGACGCCCTCGCCCGCAAGACCTACTGGGCGGGACTCTCGTCGAGTCCCGAGTTCGTCGTGTGCTTCGTGCCGAGCGAGTCGCTCCTTGCGGCCGCCCTGGAAGAGGACCCCTCGCTGCTCGACTATGCGTTCGGCAAGCGCGTTGCGCTGGCATCGCCCGTGAACCTCTGGGCGGTGCTCAAGACCGTCGCGTACACCTGGACCCAGCAGGACGTCTCGCAGGAGGCCCGCGTTCTCTTCGACCTCGGCAACCAGCTCTACGAGCGGCTCGGGTCGCTGGCGTCGCACGCCGACGACCTGCGCAGGGCGATCGAGCGCACCGTCGACAGCTACAACCGGTTCGCCGGATCGCTCGAGACCCGTGTGCTGGTGAGCGCGCGCAAGTTCCCCGGCATCGACGCCACCAAGCTCGATGCCGTCAACGAGCCCGCCGCCATCGAGAAGAGTCCGCGCCGTCTCACCGCGCCGGAGATGCTCGACGAGACGCTCCCCGGGCTCGAAGAGCGACCCGGACCCGACACGGGACGCGACGTCGAACACCCGCGTCTCTCCGCGACCGCGGAGCTCGGCGACGTGCGCGCACGCATCGCCTCGCCGAACGAGTGAGGCTCAGGCGCCGCCGGGGACGAAGCTCAGCAGCACGATGACTGCGGCCGAGACGCCGACGAAGGCGCCGATCATCCACCAGGCACTGATCTCGTGACCCTCGTCACGGCGGACACGCAGGAGCACGTCCGGTCGGCGGGCGGGATCGATCGCGTTCGCGACCACCGCCTGCGCGCCCGTCTGGGGCGACGACGGATCGGCTGAGTGCGCAGACATCGTCAACTCCTCGAGTAGGAAACACCAACGTGTCTCCATCGACACCACTGAAGATTCTGCCAGAGTTCCCTCGAAGGCCGGTCACGAAACGGTCACGGCGGCATCACGTGTCGCGCCGCCGCGGCCGTCTCCCTCAGGCGGTCAGAGCCACTTCGAGACGAGGTGCTCCGACGAGATCCGGCGCAGCGTGCCCGACGCGCCGCGCAGCACGACGCTCTCGGTGTAGACGTACCCGCCCTCGCGGCGGACGCCGGCGACCAGCGCGCCGTCGGTCACGCCGGTCGCGACGAAGATCGTGTTGTTGCCCTTCACGAGGTCGTCCGCCTCGTAGACGAAGCCGTCGAGGTTCAGGCCCGCGTCGATGCCGCGCTGCTTCTCGTCGTCGTCGCGCGGCCACAGTCGGCCCTGGATGTGGCCGCCGAGCGCCTTGATCGCACACGCGGTGACGATGCCCTCCGGGCTGCCCCCGACACCCACGCACATGTCGGTGCGGGCGTTGTGCCGCGCCGCATTGATGCCACCGGCGACGTCGCCGTCGCTCATCAGACGGGTGCCGGCGCCGGCCTCGCGGATCTCCTCGATGAGGCGCTCGTGACGCGGGCGGTGGAGCACCGAGACCACGAGCTCGTCGACGGGCTTGTCGAGGGCCTTGGCCAGCCGGCGGATGTTCTCGCCGATCGGCAGGCGGATGTCGACGACGCCGACGCCCGCGGGGCCGGTGACGAGCTTGTCCATGTAGAAGACGCTCGACGCGTCGAGCATCGTGCCGTGGTCCGAGACGGCGATGACCGAGAGCGCATTGTTGCGGCCGGCGGCGGTCAGCGAGGTGCCGTCGATCGGGTCGACCGCGACGTCGGCCTGCGGGCCGCGGCCGTTGCCGACCCGCTCGCCGTTGTAGAGCATGGGCGCTTCGTCCTTCTCGCCCTCGCCGATGACGATCGTGCCGTCGAAGTTGACCGTGGTGAAGAACGCCCGCATCGCGTCGACGGCGGCCCCATCGGCTGCCTCCTTGGCGCCGCGGCCGATGAACGGCACTGCGCGGATCGCCGCCGCTTCGGTCGCCCGCACGAGTTCGAGTGCGAGGTTGCGGTCGGGGTGGAGGGGACTCATGTCCGCGGTCAGGCTCACCATGCGGTCAGCCTATGCCAGCATCGCGCCCGATTCACGAGAATTTCACGCGACAGAAAGGGAAGGAATGGCGTTTCTTTCCAATAGTGCAGGGACGCGGGTTTCCCGCGCTCCGCCGGGCAGCGGCATCCATTCCGGCTTCCGGCCCTTGGGTAGAGTTTGCGGTGACGCCCATTCGATCAAAAGGGAGCACTCATGCCCGTCGCCACCCCGGAGCAGTACGCCGACATGCTGGACCGCGCGAAGGCCGGTGGCTTCGCGTATCCCGCCATCAACGTCGCGAGCTCGCAGTCGATCAACGCGGTCCTCCAGGGACTCACCGAGGCCGGCTCGGACGGCATCATCCAGGTGACGACGGGCGGCGCCGACTACTTCGCCGGCCACACCGTGAAGAACCGCGCCGCCGGTGCGCTCGCGTTCGCGAAGTTCGCCACCGAGGTCGCCAAGAGCTACCCCATCACGGTCGCCCTCCACACCGACCACTGCCCGAAGCCGGCGCTCGCCGACTTCGTGCTCCCCCTCATCGAGGCGTCGGAGGAAGAGGTGAAGGCCGGCCGCAACCCGATCTTCCAGTCGCACATGTGGGACGGCTCGGCAGTCCCGCTCGACGAGAACATCGAGATCGCGAAGGACCTGCTCCCCCGCCTCAAGAACATCAACGCCATCCTCGAGGTCGAGATCGGCGTCGTGGGCGGCGAGGAGGACGGCGTCCAGCACGAGGGCTCGAACGAGGCGCTCTACACGACGGTCGCCGACGTGACGAAGGCCGTCGAGGCACTCGGCCTCGGCGAGCACGGACGCTACATCTCGGCCCTCACCTTCGGCAACGTGCACGGCGTGTACAAGCCGGGCAACGTCAAGCTCCGCCCCGAGCTCCTCGGTGAGATCCAGGAGGGCATCGCCGCGAAGTTCGGCACCGGCCCGAAGCCGCTCGACCTCGTCTTCCACGGCGGGAGCGGCTCGACCGACGAGGAGATCGCGCTCGCGGTCGCCAACGGCGTCGTGAAGATGAACGTCGACACCGACACGCAGTACGCGTTCACGCGCTCTGTCGCCGGCTTCATGTTCTCGAACTACGACGGCGTCCTGAAGGTCGACGGCGAGGTGGGCAACAAGAAGGCCTACGACCCGCGCGCCTGGGGCAAGATCGCCGAGTCGGCGATGGCCGCCCGCGTGGTCGAGGCCACCAAGCAGCTCGGCTCGGCCGGCAAGAGCCTCGGCGCGTAAGCAGCGGATTCGACGGATGCCCCGGCACCGGCCTCGCGGCCGATGCCGGGGCATTCGCGCATTCCATGATGCTGAGGTGGGCCCATGCGCCCGAGGCTCCGCGCGGCGCGAAGCGACGCGTGGAGGGGCGTGGGGATCACTCGGGGTCGGCGTACCGGTCGAGCAGTCCGGGAGCGCCCTCGGGGCGGTGGACCACCACGATCTCGTCGCCCGCCTCCACGCGTCCGCCCTGGACGACGCGCAGGTAGGGCCCGAGACGGCGTTCGCCCGAGAATCGTTTGACCCATCCGCGCGCGTCGTCGCCGCCGACCCAGCGCGCGAACGTCTGGCACGGGGTGCGGGGCATGGTGACCTCGACCTCGACGCGGTCGCCGATGCGCCAGCGTTCGCCGATGAGCGCGGCGTTGACGTCCATGCCCTCGACCCGCAAGTTCTCGCCGAACCAGCCGGGCGGCAGCTCGCGGCCGAGCTCCGACTCCCAGAACGCGGCGTCCTCCTCCGCGTACGCGTAGAGCGCCTTGTCGAAGCCGCCGTGGTGCTTGCGGTCGGCCTGCACGTCGGCGTAGACACCGTAGGGACCGACGCGCACGGGTCCGTCCACGGGGCCCTTGTCGATCGCGGTCACGCCGACGGAGCCGGCATCGGGACGCAATTGTCGGACGGCGCAGACGGCGACCAGGCGAGGCATCCGCTCATCCTAGCCATGGGCCCTGCCGGTCACGCTCACTCCCCCGGCGGCGCCGCAGGTTCGCCGCGCAGCAGCACGCGGCCGTCCGAGACGGCCCGCACCTCGATCGACGCGATGTCGTCGCGGTCGAGGGCCGTGCCGGCGTCGAGGTGGGCCGTCGTCCCGGGCCCCGCTCGCCACGAAGACAGCTCGCTCGTGGTGCCGTCGGTCGAGGTGACGACGAGCACGTAGGGCCACTCCTTGTCGGCTGTGTAGGGGTCGCGGCTGGGCGGGTAGTGGCAGATCATCGCGATGCGGGTGCCCCACGCCACATCGGTCAGTTCCACCTTCGCGGTCAACGGCACGTCCGTCACCGCCTGGAGCGCGACGACCTCTTCGGGCACGCTCGCCGGCGCGACCGCCGTCGTCACCGCGAACGCGACCACGACGGCGACGGCCGCCGCCGCGGCGAGGCCGCTGCCCCACGCGATCATGCGACGCCTGCGGGCGTCGCGCGTCCCGCGGACGACCATGCGCTCGCGCGCCGCGGGATCGGGCCCGTCCTGGTCCGACGGCTCGAGCAGGGTCTCGGCGCGTTCGGGTGAGACCCGCGCCAGGAGTCCCATCGTCGGCGCGAGATCGGCGATCGCGTCGCGGCAGACAGGACAGCTGTCGAGGTGGGCCTCGTACCGGCGACGGTCGTCCACGCTGAGCGCGCGCACGACGTACGCGGCGTCCCAGTCGGCGAAGCGGGCGTGATCCGTGGTCATCGCGTCACCCCCTTCTCCTGCAGGGTGAGCCGGAGGGCGCGCAGCCCGTAGTGGAGCCGCGACTTGACGGTGCCCTCCGGGATGTCGAGTTCGTCGGCCATCTCGGCGACGGAGAGCCCCCGGTAGTAGGCGCGCACGACGACGGCACGGTGGTCCGTGGTGAGCGTGGCCAGCGCCTCCTCGACGAGGATCGCCTCGAACAGAGCGTCGGTCGCGTCCGGCGCGCTGCGCTCAGGGACCTCGGCGACGCCGATCTCCCGGCGGCGCCGCGCACTGCGCGCCTCGTCGATCACGAGGTGACGCGCGACGGTGAACATCCACGAGCGCGTGGTCGAGGGATCCTGCTCGAGGATCTTGGGCGTTCGCCACGCCCGCAGCAGCGTCTCCTGCACGATATCGTCGGCACCGGCGCGGTCGCCGGTGAGATGCACGACATAGCGCCAGACCGGCGCCGCATGTGCGTCGTACAGAGCGGCCAGGCGCGCGGCATCGCGTCCGGCGGCACTGTCTCGATGCTCCACGCTGTCGTGCGGCATCCATCACCTCCCGCAGGAGACACGAGACACACGACCCGCGGGTTCACGTGAATCCGCAGCGCGCCCGCGCCGTCACCTGTGAGTATGGACCCGCGGCGGCGGGACCGCACAGCGCGCGATGCGCGCGCCGCAGAAGGTCAGAGCCGCGCGCTGTCGAGGAGCGCCTGCCACACTCCGGGGTCGTTCGTCAGCGGCGCGACCATCAGCGCGCCGGCGATCAGCGAGAAGACGATGCCGCCCACCAGCGGGATCCACCACGTCACGCGCGAGCGGCGCATGTTCCAGACCGAGAGGGCCGCCGTGGCGCACCAGCCGACCACGAGGACGATCACGGCAGCGATCGCCCACGGCTTTCCGGCGGCGGGATCCGAGAGCTGCACGTCGACGCCCATCAGTCCGAGCATCGTCTCGGCATACGAGCCGTAGTCGAGGAAGGCGGGCACCGAACTGATCACGTTGACCAGGCCGTAGGCGAGCAGAGCGAACGTCACGATGCGATCGACGGGGTGCTGACGCTTCTCGGCGACGGCAGGGGCGGGTGGGATGCCGTCGGCCGGGGCATCCGTCATGATCGGCGCGATCGGTTCCTGCTGCCACGGCGCCGGCTCCTGGATGCGCGCGCGCTGCTCCTCCGCCGTCGCGTACTCGCCGTACTGGGGGCGGGGACGCGAGCGCGGATCGGGTTCGGCGTTCGCGGCGTCGCTCATGCGCGGGTCCGTCCACCGAGGGCGCGGTCGTCGCGCTTGCCGGCAGCATCCGTCCGGAGCTCCTTCGGGAGGGAGAACTGCAGATCCTCCTCGGCCGTGCGCACCTCTTCGACATCGCGGTAGCCGGCCGCGGCGAGATCGTCGAGTACCTGCTGCACGAGCACCTCGGGCACCGATGCGCCACTGGTGACGCCGACGGTCTCGACGCCTTCGAGCCACGCCTGCTCGACCTCGTCCGCGTAGTCGACGCGATAGGCGGCCTTGGCGCCGTGCTCCAGCGCGACCTCGACGAGCCGCACACTGTTCGACGAGTTCGCCGACCCGACGACGATCACGAGGTCGGCGTCCTTCGCGACCTTCTTGATCGCGACCTGGCGGTTCTGCGTCGCGTAGCAGATGTCGTCCGACGGCGGATCCTGCAGCTCGGGGAAGCGCACCCGCAGGCGGCGCACGGTCTCCATCGTCTCGTCGACCGAGAGCGTCGTCTGCGACAGCCACACGACCTTCGACGGGTCGCGCACCTCGATGGTGTCGGCCTCCTCGGGCGAGTTCACGATGGTGACGTGGTCGGGAGCCTCACCCGCGGTGCCCTCTACCTCTTCGTGGCCGACGTGGCCGATGAGGAGGATCTCGAAGTCGTCGCGCGCGAAGCGCACCGCCTCGCGATGCACCTTCGTGACGAGGGGGCACGTCGCATCGATGGCGCGAAGACCACGATCGGATGCCGCGTTCACGACTGCGGGCGACACCCCGTGCGCGCTGAACACGACGTGGGCGCCCGAGGGGACCTCGTCCACCTCTTCGACGAAGATGGCGCCCTGCTTCTCGAGCTCGGTGACGACGTGGATGTTGTGCACGATCTGCTTGCGCACGTACACGGGTGCGCCGTAGCGCTCGAGCGCCTTCTCGACGGCGATGACGGCGCGGTCCACGCCCGCGCAGTAGCCACGCGGGGATGCCAGGAGCACCCGCTTCTGTCCGGCCCCGGCGATATCCTTGAGCGGTTCGCGCCGCCGCGGGATCCGCGGGACGGGCATGCTCACAGGGGCCTGACTCGATCGGGTCTGTCCCGCGGTGCTGATGCTCACCCCTCGATTCTACGGGCGGGCTCCTGAGCGGGGCCTCCGCCGAGGAGCCCGCGATGCCCGCCGGCTCACGGGCGTGAGCAGCCCGCGCACGGGCATGAAAGGACCGCATGACGAGTTTCCAGCCCGCCACCGTCCCCGGCGAGCCGCCGCCCCCCGACTCCGTTCCGCCGCGAGATTCCACGGCGCAGGCGCCGACCTCCGTCGCCCGGCTCAACGACACGATCCGCGGTTTCGTGCAGACGTGGGGCTCGGTGTGGGTCGAGGGCGAGATCACGGGGTGGAACCAGCGGGGCGGCAACGTGTTCGGCCGCCTGAAGGACCTGGTGACCGACGCCACGATCTCGTTCCGCATCTGGTCCTCCACACGGGACCGGCTGCCCGCAGACCTGAAGGTCGGCGACCATGTGATCGCGTGCGTCAAGGCCGATTACTTCGTGAAGAACGGCGACTTCAGCTTCGGCGTCTCGGCGATGCGCCATGTGGGACTCGGCGACCAGCTGGAGAAGCTGGAGCGCCTGCGGGTGCAGCTGCGGTCCGAAGGACTGTTCGATCCCTCCCGCAAGAAGCCCCTCCCCTTCCTGCCGCACCTCATCGGCCTCATCACCGGCGAGAACTCGGATGCCGAGAAGGACGTCCATCGCAACGCCGAGCTGCGCTGGCCGCAGGTGAGGTTCCAGACGAAGTACGCCGCCGTGCAAGGAGACCGGTGCGTTCCCGAGACGATCGCGGCTCTGAGGGCGCTGGATGCCGCGCCCGACGTCGACGTCATCATCATCGCCCGCGGCGGCGGCGACCCGCAGACCCTGCTCGGCTTCAGCGACGAGCGGCTGATCCGGGCGGTGGCGGCGGCATCCACCCCCGTCGTCAGCGCCATCGGCCACGAGAACGACCACCCGCTCCTCGACGACGTCGCCGACCTCCGCGCATCGACCCCGACCGACGCCGCCAAGCGGGTCGTGCCGGACGTCGCGGAGCAGCGCGCGCTCGTCGGGCAGCTGCGTGCCCGCATGAACACCCGGCTCACGCAGCGCATCTCGCACGACATCGCCCAGCTCGAGCAGCTGCGCTCCCGCCCGGTGCTGCGCGACCCCGAGACGCTGCTGACCACCCGCTCGCACGAGGTCGAGCTCCTCGCGGCTCGCGGGCGCGATCGCATCGACCGGTCGCTGCGCGTCCAGGAGCAGCGCACCGCCGAGCTCCGCGCGACGCTGCGCGCTCTCTCGCCCGCATCGACGCTGGCCCGTGGCTACGCCATCGCGCACCTCGCCGACGGCGTGATCGTGCGCGACGCCGCGCAGGCCCCGGCATCCACTCCCATCGTCGTCACCGTCGGGCGCGGCTCGTTCGCGGCACGCTCCGAGGGTGAGATCGCGGAGGACGACGGCCGGACGGGCGACGACGTCGAGCCGGACCGGGCGCGGGGCGGGGCGGGTCCCGCGGCCGAATAGACTGTGACCATGACTGAGACGAGCGGCGCCCTCACGGACGTCGCGACCCTCTCGTTCGAGCAGGCGCGCGACGAACTCGTCCGCGTCGTCGCCGAACTCGAGCAGGGCGCCCCGACCCTCGAGCACTCCCTCGCACTCTGGGAGCGCGGCGAGGCGCTCGCCGCCCGCTGCGAGGAATGGCTGCTGGGCGCCAAGCGCCGTCTCGAGGCCGCTCGCGCCTCCGCCGATCGCGCACAGGGCGAGGCGCTCTGATGTCACGCGAACCCCGCATCGTCGCCGAACTCGGTCGCGCCGAGACGCCGCAGGAGACCGCCGACCGCAAGGCCGAGTCGTCGCGCGTCTACCGCTCGAGTCAGAACGTCCGCAATCTCATCGCGGCGCTGCTCGCGACACTCGCGGTCGTCATCGTGATCATCGCCGCCGTGCCCCGCGGCACGCCGCCGCCGCGCGAAGCGATCGATGTCGCCTCGGTCGCAGCGGGTGTCGCCGCCTCCGAGGGCCGCACGATCATCGCCCCGGAGATGTCCGACGGGTGGATCGTGAACCGCGCCGGCATCGAAGGCAACGGCGGGGTGCGCGCGTTCACCGTCGTCTACGCCCCCGCCGAGGAGGACGAACGCGGCTTCCTGCGCGTCGCGCAGGGATTCGACGCCGACGAGGCGTGGCCCGCCCGCGTGCTCTCGGGCTCCGCCCCGCAGGACACCGTCACCATCGACGGCATCACGTGGGAGCGCTACGAACTCGATCCCGACCGCACCGGGAACATCTCGGTCGCGCTCGCCACCGACGCCGGCACCGACACGGTGCTCATCTACGGCGCCGCGAACGCCGACGCTCTCGAGGAGACGGCCCGCTCCGTCACCGATCAGATCACCGCACTGCGCGACGCCGACAGCATCGAGGAGACTCCGTGACCGCTCAGCCCCTGCCCGAAAAGGTGTGGAACGAGATGATCCGCGGCAATGCCCGCTTCGTCGCGGGCGAGCCTAACCACCCGCGCCAGGACGTCGACCGCAGGGCCGAGACGGCCGCAGGGCAGCGGCCGCGCGCCGTCCTCTTCGGCTGCTCCGACTCGCGGCTCGCGGCCGAGATCATCTTCGACAAGGGGCTGGGCGACCTCTTCGTCGTTCGCAACGCCGGTCAGGTGGTCGGCGAGTCGATCGTCGCGAGCCTCGAGTACGCGGTCGCGATGCTCGAGGTCCCCCTCATCGTGGTGCTCGCGCACGACAGCTGCGGCGCCGTGCGCGCTGCGATCGACAGCACCGCGATCGATGCCGCGCCCCTCCCCCCGCACATCTGGCGGCTCATCGCGCCGATCGTGCCCGCCGCACGCCAGGTCGCCGCGGAGACCGGCGTCTCGCGCGCGGACGAGATCGACGCCGAGCTCGTCGGACGTGAGCACCTGCGCAACACGGTCGCCGACATCCTCCGCTCGTCCGAGCTCATCAGCACCGCCGTCGCCGAAGGACGCGTCGGCATCGTCGGCGCCAACTACCGCCTCGCCGAGGGCGTCGCCGTGCCCCTCGTCGCTGTGGGGCTCGACGCCGCCTGACCCCCGAACTCTGCCAAGACATCCCCTGTACCGACACGTGAGGAACAACGACGTGACCGACATCGAGTACCGCATCGAGCACGACACCATGGGCGAAGTGCGCGTGCCCAAGAACGCGCTGTATGCCGCGCAGACGCAGCGCGCGGTGGAGAACTTCCCCATCTCCGGCGACCGGCTCGAGCCCGCGCAGATCGTCGCGCTCGCGCGCATCAAGAAGGCCGCGGCCCTCGCCAACAAGGAGCTCGGCACGCTGGACGGCGCCATCGCCGACGCCATCGCCGGTGCGGCTGACCGCATCATCGCCGGCGAGTTCGCCGACCAGTTCCCGATCGACGTCTACCAGACCGGCAGCGGCACGTCGTCGAACATGAACATGAACGAGGTGCTCGCGACCCTCGCCACGCAGGCGCTGGGCGCGACCGTGCACCCGAACGACCACGTCAACGCGTCCCAGTCGTCCAACGACGTGTTCCCCACCTCGGTGCACATCGCCGTGACGCAGGAGCTCATCGACGACCTGATCCCCGCGCTCGACCACCTGGCCGTCGCTCTCGAGGCGAAGGCCGACCTCTGGAAGACCGTCGTGAAGTCGGGCCGCACCCACCTCATGGACGCGACTCCCGTCACCCTGGGCCAGGAGTTCGGCGGCTACGCCCGCCAGATCCGCCTCGGCATCGAGCGCGTGCAGGCTGTGCTCCCCCGCGTCGCCGAGGTCCCCCTCGGCGGGACCGCGGTCGGCACCGGCATCAACACGCCGGTCGGCTTCCCGCAGCGCGTGATCGAGCTCATCGTCGCCGACACCGAGCTGCCGATCACCGAGGCCAAGGACCACTTCGAGGCCCAGGCCAACCGCGACGGCCTGGTCGAGGCATCCGGCGCCCTCCGTACCATCGCGGTGTCGCTGACCAAGATCAACAACGACCTCCGCTGGATGGGCTCGGGCCCGAACACGGGTCTGGGCGAGCTGCACATCCCCGACCTGCAGCCCGGCTCGTCGATCATGCCCGGCAAGGTCAACCCGGTGATCCCCGAGGCCACGCTCATGGTGTGCGCGCGCGTCATCGGGAATGACGCGACCGTCGCGTGGGCCGGCGCCTCGGGTGCCTTCGAGCTCAACGTCGCCATCCCGATCATGGGAAGCGCGGTGCTCGAGTCGATCGAGCTGCTCGCGAACACCTCGCGCGTCCTCGCCGACAAGACCATCGACGGTCTCGAGGCGAACGTCGAGCGCGCCGCCGCGTACGCCGGCATGTCGCCGTCGATCGTCACGCCGCTCAACAAGCTCATCGGCTACGAGGCCGCCGCCAAGATCGCCAAGCACTCCGTCGCGAAGGGCATCACGGTGCGCGAGGCTGTGATCGACCTCGGCTACGTGGAGCGCGGCGAGCTCACGCTCGAGCAGCTCGACGAGAAGCTCGACCTTCTCTCGATGACGCACCCGGGCTGATTCGCCCGTCCCATGCCGCAAGCCGTGCGTCGGCGGGATAATCGGGTCATGGCCCGAACGCCCCGCCCGGTTCCCGCGCGCGTCAGGATCCTCGCCGCGATCCTGGCGGTCGCGTGCGTGGGTCTCGCGATCGTGGGAAGTGTCACGTTCCTGGTGCAGCGCGAGCAGGCGCTCGGTGGCGTCAACGATCGGCTCAAAGCTCAGGTCGCGTCGCTCGAGACCGTGGCCAATGGCGACTCCGCGGACGCGACCGACGGCGCGTCCGCGGCGACGGAGGAGCTCGACAAGAGCGACTTCCAGAATGTCGACGACTACCTGAACGCGGTGGTGGCGCGCCTCGTACCCGCGCGCAACGAAGGCTCGCTGGCGCTGGTCGACGGGGTACCGAGATGGGTGCCGTCGACACTCACGGGAATCCCCATCTCGAAGAACCAGCAGCTCATCGACCGCGTCGTCGAGGAGACCGCGGACGGTACACCGCACATGGGAACGGCGGTGACCGACCAGGGTTCGCTCCGCTACATCGCGATCCCGGTGACCATGGCGGGTGATCCCCGGCAGGGCATGTACGTCCGCGCGGTCGATCTCGGCGCGGAACTCCAGCCGGTGACCTTCGCCATGACGACGTACGTGATCGCGGCGGTCGCCGTGCTGTTCGCGATCGGGATCGTGGGGTGGTTCGTCACCGGCCGGCTGCTGTCGCCGATCCGGCGCCTCCGCGAGACGGCCGACGCCATCTCGATCACCGACCTCTCGCATCGGCTCGAACCCCAGGGCAACGACGACATCGCGGATCTGTCGCGGACGGTGAACTCGATGCTCGATCGCCTGGAGGATTCCGTCGACGTGCAGCGCCAGCTCCTCGACGACGTGCGCCATGAGCTGAAGACGCCCATCACGATCGTGCGGGGTCACCTCGAGCTCATGAACCCCCAGGATGCTGCGGATGTGGCGTCCGCCCGGGACATCGGCATCGCGGAGCTCGACCGGCTCACGAGGCTCGTCGAGGACATCGACCTGCTGGCCACCGCCGAGGCGGACTCGTACAGCCTCGAGACGGTCGACCTCGCCGGGCTCACCGAGCGAGTGGGCGAGCTCGTCGCCGTCATCCCCGGGCACAGCTGGACGGTCGAGGCCCGCGCCGAAGGCGGCACGATCGGCGACCAGGACCGCCTGCTGCAGGCGTGGCTGCAGCTCGCCGACAACGCCGCCAAGTACACCCCAGAGGGCAGCCCCATCGAGATCGGCAGCGCCCACTCGGGCGACGGCTCACGACTCTGGGTGCGCGACCACGGCCCCGGCATCCCACCCGGAGCGCGTGCCCGGATCTTCCGCCGATTCGACCGCGCCCACGTGAAGCGCTCGGTGGGCGGGTCGGGTCTCGGCCTCGCCATCGTGGACGCGATCGCGAAGGGTCACGGCGGGCACTGCGTCGTCACCGATACGCCGGGCGGCGGCGCGACATTCACGATCCACCTGCCTCCCACGGAGGCCGAACTGCCGGCACCGGTACGTGCCGGAGACGTGCTGCAACGGGAGGCCGCCGGATGACCAGGATCCTCATCGTCGAGGATGAACCTCGGATCGCCGCGTTCGTGAGTCGCGGCCTCGAGGCCGCCGGCTACGAGACGCTCCTCTTCGAGGACGGCCCGGAAGGGCTCGAGGCGGCGCTGCGCGGCGATGCCGACCTCGTGCTCCTCGATGTCGGCCTGCCCACGATGGACGGCTTCGAGGTGCTGCGCGAACTGCGGGCCCGCGGTTCAGCGGTGCCCGTGATCATGCTCACCGCCCGATCCAGCACGCGGGACACCGTCACGGGGCTGGACGCCGGCGCCAACGACTACGTGCCGAAGCCGTTCACGTTCGAGGAGCTGCTCGCCCGTGTGCGCTCGCGCCTGCGCGAGAGCGTGCCGCAGCCCGGCGTCGCGGTCTCGCACGGCGACGTCGTGCTCGACATCCTCGCGCGCCGCGCGACCGTCGCGGGCCGCGAGGTCGACCTGTCGGCGCGCGAGTTCTCCCTCGCGGAGCAGTTCCTGCGCAACCCCGGCCGGGTGCTCAGCCGGGAGCAGCTGCTCAGCCGGGTGTGGGGGCTCGACTTCGATCCCGGGTCCAACGTGGTCGACGTGTACGTGCGGTATCTGCGCGGCAAGCTCGGCGCCGACCACATCGTCACGGTCCGTGGCGCAGGCTACCGCTGGGAGTGAGCCCGTCGGGCACCCGATGACCGGGGTGCCCCGCCCGAGCAGGAAGAAGCCCCCGGTGCTGGGGGACACCGGGGGCTGTGAAGGGCCGGACTGGGGGATCCGACCGTTGTCAGTCGCGCTTGTCTGGGGAATTGCGCGACTGGTCTTTCTTCCCGTCGTTGCCGGCGCCGTTGCCGTTTCCGACGTTCGATCCCGCGTGGGCGGGAGGCTTCTGGCCGGTCGACTGCCGACCGGACTGCTTCTGCTTCTGAGGCGGCTGCGCGGGGGCCTCCTGCTCCGGGGCCGGAGCCTGGACGATGCCCTGCCGCTGAGTGGTGGATCCGCTCGAATTGTCCGAGTTGTTCCCGTCGCCCTGCTCGTTCTGTCCGGCGAACTCCTGCTCCAGGCGAGCGATCAGCGCATCGAGCCGACCGTTCGACCAGCCATGCGAGGCTGCCCAGCTGCGCAGCGCGTCCCACGTGCCCGCGGCCTTCGCTGCGGCGATGGCGGAGTCGAGGTCACCGGCGGCAGGAGGAGCCGGAGGGGCCGGAGGGGCGGGCGCGGCCACCTCGGGCGCCGCGTTCGCAGGTGTGCGGGTGGTCGTCGACGCGGGCGGTGCGACCTCGACGGGTGCGGGCGCCTGGACCACTTCGGGCTCGGCCGAGGGACTCAGTGCGTCGGGCGTCGCGGCCGGCGCGGGCTGGGGCGTCGACGACGGGGATGCCGCCGCCGGGACGACGACGCGCTTGGATGCGACGCTCGTGCCGGCGGACTCGGCCAGGGCCGCGGTGTTCGCGAGGGCGACGGCAGTCACGACGGCGACGCTCGCCGCGACAGCGGTCATGCCGCCGATCACGAGCCCCGTGCGTGCTTGCACTTCTCGCCTGCCCTCCGTGTGCGCGGAATCGTTTCCCCTCCTCCATGGTGACAGACCGATCGCGCGGTATGCGCCGTGGGCGATGAGACTTTCCTCATGCTCGCACGGCGCAGCGGGCCGGGATCCGGCACCCCGACCCGCTGCGTCGTCAGCTGATGACGGCGACTCTCAGGCGAGCTCTCCGGCCTCCAGGAGGTCGGTGACGAGCGCGGCGATGGCCGACCGCTCCGACCGCACGAGCGTCACATGGCCGAACAGCGCGTGACCCTTGAGCGTCTCGATGACCGACGCGACGCCGTCATGACGACCGACTCTCAGGTTGTCGCGCTGGCCCACGTCGTGGGTCAGCACGACGCGCGAGTTCTGCCCGATGCGGCTGAGCACCGTCAGCAGCACGTTGCGTTCGAGCGACTGCGCCTCGTCGACGATCACGAACGCGTCGTGCAGCGAACGGCCTCGGATGTGCGTCAGCGGCAGCACCTCGAGGAGGCCCCTTTCGACCACCTCGTCGAGCACGTTGGTCGAGACTACGGAGCCGAGCGTGTCGAAGACCGCCTGGCCCCACGGGTTCATCTTCTCCTGCGCGTCGCCGGGCAGGTAGCCGAGCTCCTGCCCGCCCACGGCGAACAGGGGCCGGAACACGATGATCTTGCGCTGCTGCTGTCGTTCGAGCACCGCCTCCAGGGCCGCGCACAGGGCGAGAGCCGATTTGCCGGTGCCGGCGCGACCACCGAGCGACACGATGCCGACCTCGGGGTCGAGGAGCAGATCGATCGCGATGCGCTGCTCCGCCGAACGTCCGTGCAGGCCGAACACCTCGCGGTCGCCGCGCACCAGGCGATACTCGCCGTCGCCGACGACCCGACCCAGCGCCGAGCCCCGCTCGGAGTGGATGATCAGGCCCGTGTTCACTGGGAGCCCCTGCACGTCCTCGCTGGAGGCGACTTCGCTCTCGTACAGGTCGCTGATGTCGTCACCCGAGACGTCGAGGTCGGAGATGCCGGTCCAGCCGGAATCGACCGCCTGCTCCGCGAGATACTCCTCCGCCGTGATGCCGAGCGACGCCGCCTTGACCCGCATCGGCAGGTCCTTCGAGACGACGGTGACCTCCTGCCCGTCCTGGGCGAGGTTCATCGCGATGGCGAGGATCCGGCTGTCGTTGTCGCCGAGCCGCATGCCCGAGGGGAGGACCGTCGCATCGGTGTTGTTCAGCTCGACGCGAAGCGTGCCGCCCTCACCGACCGGAACGGGGAAATCGAGGCGCCCGTGCTCGACGCGGAGTTCGTCGAGATGGCGCAGTGCCTGCCGGGCGAAGTAGCCGATCTCGGGGTCATGCCGCTTGCCTTCCAGCTCCGTGATCACCACGACGGGGATCACGACGCTGTGCTCGGCGAAGCGGAAGAACGCCCGCGGATCGCTCAGCAGCACCGAGGTGTCGAGTACATAGGTCCGCAGATCCTGATCGGAATCGGCGACCCGCCCGAGGTCCTGACTGCGCTGCTCGTGTGGTGCTCGTGTGGTCACAACCCACTCCCGCCCCGGGTGGTTCACCCGGCAGTCACGAGTCGACCATGGGTCACGAGTCGCGATCCGGAAGGCCGACTCGACCGGGCTCCTTGCCCGATGCGCTCACGCTACGACCGCGCCGCGTCGTCGGACGCGCTCGACACGCACGAATTCGTGACATGTCGGTGAACGGATGCTGCACGAGCAGCATCCCCGGTCACCAGACGCGCGTCGACGAGAAGGCGGCGAGCGCGTCGCCGAACAGCCGCAGCGTGTCGGCACCGGTGCCGACGTGCGGGGCGACCCGGATGCGGCCGGCGCGCGTCGTGACGGTGAGGCCGTGGTTCGCCAGGGAGGCGGCGAGGGGCGCCGCGTCCTGCGGGGCGGGCTCCAGGGTCACGATGCCCGCGCGGCGCTCCGGCTCCCTGGGGGTGACGACCGGCACCTCGTAGCGATCCGCGAAGAAGATGACGTCGGTCGCCCGCGCGGCCAGCACCGACTCGATGTCGGCCACGCCCACATCGACCACTTCGCGCAGCGCCGTCGCCAGGCGCGCGGCGGCGAGCGTGTCGAAGCCTGCGACAGAGAAGGCGCGCGCCGATGCGGCGGGCACGGGCACGGTGTCCACCGGCAGGTCGCCCTCCACGCCCTGGAAGCCCGACAGGACGGGCGCGATGCGCTCGAGCGCGCGATCACCGAACCACGCGAACCCCGTCCCCCGGCCGGCGCGGAGCCACTTGTAGCCGTTGCCGCACACGACGTCCGCCGCGAGGTAGTCCGCTTCGACCGCACCGAATCCCTGGATGGCATCGACGATGAGCAGGCGATCGCCGATCACCTCGCGGATCGCCGACAGATCGGTGCGGTACCCCGTGCGGAAGTCGACGAGGCTCACCGCGACGGCACGTGTGTCGTCGGAGAGGGCGGAGCGGATCGCGTCTGGTGTCATGAACCCGTCGGCCGGCTCGACCCACTGCAGCTGGACCGACCCGAACGCCTCCGACGCGCGGGTCGCCGCCACGGTCAGGCTCGGGAACTCGCCGCGGCCGAGCATGAGGCCGCCCGCCAGTCCGTAGATGGCGTGCATGAGGCCGTACGTCGTGGACGGCTGCAGCACCACGTGCGAGGCATCCGTCCCGATCAGCTCCGCGACCAGCTCCCGGGCCTCTCGCTCGTGGTCGGCCACGAGTTCGATGCTTGTCCGCCGGCCCGAGCCGAGCAGCTCGGTGTCCCCCTGCGCCTCGCTGCGGACCGCAGGCGAGAGCGGCCCGAACGCCGCCCAGTCCAGATACCCCGGTTCCCCATCGAACGACGCCAGATATGAATCCAGATCCGTCACGCGGATCATTCTGGCAGAGGTCGGATCAGCGGTGTGAGCGGCCGATCAGCCGCCGTATCGACGGTCGCGCGAGGCGAAGTCGCGGATGGCGCGGAGGAAGTCCACCTCGCGCAGATCCGGGCCGAGCGCCTCGACGAAGTAGAACTCCGAGTGGGCCGACTGCCACAGGAGGAAATCGCTCAGCCGCTGCTCCCCCGAGGTGCGGATGACGAGGTCGGGATCGGGCTGTCCGCCGGTGTAGAGGTGCTCGCCGATCTGCTCGGGCGTGAGGCTCGCCGCCAGCTCCTCGAGCGATCCCCCGCGCTCATCGTGCTGGGCGATGATGCTGCGCACGGCGTCGACGATCTCGCCCCGGCCGCCGTAGCCGACCGCGAGGTTGACGTGCATCCCCGCGTTGTCCTTGGTGCGGGACTCGACGTCGGCGAGCACGCGTCTGAGGTCGTCCGGCAGCGCGTCCGCCCGGCCCACGTGCTTCACTCGCCAGTCGCGCTCGTGCGAGAGCTCGTCGGCGAGTTCGGCGATGATCTCGATGAGGTCGGAGAGCTCCCGCGAATCGCGCTTGCGCAGGTTGTCGTTGGACAGCAGGTACAGCGACACGACGCGGATGCCGACGTCGTCGCACCAGCGGAGGAATTCCTTCATCTTGGCCGCACCCGCGCGGTGGCCGTGGGCGGCGGAGTCGTAGCCGAGCTGCTTGGCCCACCGGCGGTTCCCGTCGATCATCATCGCGAGGTGGCGGGGAACGGATGCCGGGTCCAGACGTCGGCGCAGGCGGTTTATGTAGAGCCGATAGAGGGGCCCCCTGCCCTCGTTCGTCTCGCCGCGCGCCACATGCCTACGCTACCTCTCGCGCGACCCCGTCCCTAGCGCGGGACTGAGTGTCACCATTCGCGGTACTCAGTATGTTCCCCTCGGGGCATGCGGGCCCCTCTACGCTTAGGACATGAGCCGCCGTCGCAGTCTTCCCCGGGCCCCCGAGGTCCCCGTGCTGCCGCTGATGGACGCCGCGGCGGTCGACGCCGCGACGCCCGACCTCAAGCCGACGTGGCGCGGCTGGATCCACGCGGCGACCTTCCCCGTCGCGATCGCGGCCGGCATCGTGCTGATCGTGCTCGCGCAGGGCGCGCCCGCGAAGTGGGCGTCGGCGGTGTTCATGGCCACCTCGCTGCTGCTCTTCGGCAACTCCGCGCTGTACCACCGGTTCAACTGGAAGCCCAAGACCAAGGCGATCCTCAAGCGCATCGACCACGCCAACATCCTGCTGCTGATCGCGGGCACCTACACTCCCATCGCGGTGCTCGCGCTGCCGCCGCAGCAGGGAGCGTTGCTGCTGGTCCTCGTATGGAGCGGCGCACTGCTCGGCATCCTGTTCCGCGTCTTCTGGATCAACGCGCCGCGCTGGCTCTATGTCGCCCTCTACCTCCTGCTGGGATGGGCGGCCGTCATGTACATCGTCCCGCTGTTCCAGGCCAGCGCGGCCATGATGGTCCTCGTCGCCATCGGCGGCCTGCTCTACACCGGCGGCGCCGTCGTCTACGCGCTCAAGCGCCCCAACCCGTGGCCGGGCCACTTCGGCTTCCACGAGATCTTCCACGTCTGCACGGTGCTGGCCTTCCTCTGCCACTGGACGGCGTGCCTCATCATCGCACTGCACCCGTACTCCCCGTCGCTGGGGCTCGCGGGCTGATGACGAGACGGATGCTGCGGGCCGCAGCATCCGTCACCATCACCGCTCGGGCGGCTCAGCCCTTGGGCGGCGCCGTGGCGTCACCGCGCTCGTCGCCGGCCGCCGGGTCGATGCTCTGATCGTCGACCTCGGTCGCCTCCGTCGCGCGCGCCGCCTGCTCCTCGGCGTCGAGCTGCTCCTGGATGTCGGCGCGCACACGGCCCCGGCGAATGCGGCGCATCATGTCCCAGATCAGGAAGATCACGGCGATCGCGATGAGCGCGGTGAAGAGGAATCCCACGACTCCGGGGCTCACGAGGTTCGGATCGACCGCGGGCGTGGGAGTCGGCGTCGGAGTCGTCGCTGCGGGAAGGAGTGCGACGATCGCGTGCTGCATGGGGTCCTCGCTCTGCCCGCGTGGCGGGCGGTGTCGTCGGGGGTGCGCGCGAGCGCATAGCCTGGAGTTCCAGCCTAATCTTCCGATCCGACCCGACGAGCCCGAAGGAGCGGCGTGACCACGCAGGACATGCTCGACGAGCGCTACGGCCGCCGCCGCTCCCCCGCACGCGCGTGGATCATCGGCGCCGGCATCGTCATCGCGGTCGCCGTCGTCGGACTCTTCGGCTGGTCCACCGTGCGGGGGTCCCTCAACTCCGTCGACTCGGACACGACGTCGTTCGACGTCGTCGACGAACACTCCGTGACGCTCGGATTCCAGATCAGCAGTCCCCCCGGCGCCGCGGTCGCGTGCGCGATCGAGGCGCAGGACCAGGAGCACGGCGTGGTGGGCTGGCGGGTCGTCGAGCTGCCGGCATCCGAGCTCCATGCGCGCGCCTTCCGCGAGACGATCCCGACGACCGCGCTCGCCACCACCGGGTTCGTGAATTCGTGCTGGGTGCTGCCCGGGTGAGTTTGTCCGAACAGACGCCGTGACGTAGTCTGGCGGGACATCAGCAGAATCGCGCCCTGGCCGTGAGCCGGGGCGTTCGGTTTATGCCCGCACCGCTCCGGTCGGCCGCGGGCCCAACGAAGGAGTCAGCCGTGTCCACCGACGCCCCCGTGACCTTCCTCACCCAGGACGCCTACGATCGCCTGGCCGCCGAGCTCGAGCACCTCTCGACCACCGGCCGCGAGGAGATCGCCAAGCGCATCGAGGCCGCGCGCGAAGAAGGCGACCTCAAGGAGAACGGCGGCTACCACGCCGCCAAGGACGAGCAGGGCAAGCAGGAAGCCCGCATCCGCACGCTTCAGCACCTGCTCAAGACCGCGACGGTCAGCGAGGCGCCGGAGAGCAATGGCGTCGTCGAGCCCGGCACCGTCATCACCGCGATCGTGGCGGGCGGCGAAGAGGTCTTCCTGCTCGGCAACCGCGAGATCGCGGTCGGCTCCGAGCTCGACGTGTACAGCGAGGCCTCGCCGCTGGGCGTCGCCATCCTCGGCCGCAAGGAGGGCGAGAAGACGTCGTACACCGCCCCCAACGGCCGTGAGATCGCCGTCGAGATCGTCAAGGTCGAGACCTACAACGGGCAGTGACCCGAAGCGGCCTCAGGGATCCCTCTGAGGCCGCCGGGCGCGGCTCAGCTAGTCCGGGACGACCGTGGGCGCGTAGCCCGCATCCTCGAGCACCGAGATGACGTGCGCCCGGTGCTCCTCGCCGCGCGTCTCCACACTCAGCTGCAGGATCACCTCGCTGATCTGGATACCCTGCCCGTGGCGGGTGTGCAGCACCTCGATGACGTTCGCCCCGGCGATCGCCAGCAGCTCCGATACGCGCGCGAGCTGTCCGGGACGATCCGGCAGCGGGATGCGCAGCGTCATGTACCGACCGGATGCCGCGAGCCCGTGCGCGACCACGCGCTGCAGCAGCAGCGGGTCGATGTTGCCGCCCGAGAGCACCGTGACGGTCGGGCCGGTCGCGACGACCTTGCCCGCCAGGATCGCCGCGACGCCTACCGCGCCCGCGGGCTCGACGACCTGCTTGGCGCGTTCCAGCAGCACGAGCAGCGCGCGGGCGATGTCGTCCTCGGTCACCGTCACGACCTCGTCGACGAGATCGCGGATGATCTCGAACGGCAGGTCCCCCGGACGGGCGACCGCGATGCCGTCCGCGATCGTGGGCGAGGTCGGGACCTCGAGCGGACGCCCCGCCTCGAGCGACGCCGGATACGCGGCGGAGTTCTCCGCCTGCACGCCGATCACCCGCACCGTGCGGCCCTCCGCCGCGGCGCGCGCCTTGACGGCGGCGGCGACGCCGGCGACGAGTCCTCCTCCGCCGATCCCCAGCACGACGGTGTCGAGGTCGGGCAGCTCGTCCATGAGCTCGAGGCCCAGGGTGCCCTGCCCGGCGATGACGTCGTGGTGGTCGAACGGGTGGATGAACACGGCACCCGTCCGCTCGGCGAACTCCGCCGCGAGGCGCAGCGGCGTCTCGACGGTGGCACCTTCGAGCACGACGTCGGCGCCGTACCCGCGCGTGGCGAGGAGCTTCGGCACCGGCACGCCGAGCGGCATGAAGATGGTCGCGTGGATGCCGAGGGCCTTCGCCGCGAGCGCCACGCCCTGGGCGTGGTTGCCGGCCGAGGCGGCGACGACGCCGCGGGCGCGCTCCTCGGCGGTCAGCCGCGAGAGGCGATAGGTCGCGCCACGGATCTTGAACGACCCGGTGCGCTGCAGGTTCTCGAGCTTGAGGTGCACCGGCACGCCCAGGACGTCCGACAGGTGCAACGAGGCGTCGAGCGGGGTGTGCGAGATGACGCCCTCGAGGGTGGCGGCGGCATCCTCGAAGTCCGCGAGCGTCGGGACGGCCGAAGCGAGTGCCGCCGGGGTGGCCGCGATCTCGGCGGCCTGATCGGCGGATGACATGGCGGTGGTCACGAACGGACTCTCCTCTGCCGGGGGACGGTGCTCCAGATGAGGTCCCCGGTGGGTCTGGCGCCGGTCTCCCACGCGCGTTCGGCAAGGTAGACCGCCACGACGTTCACGAACGCGGCGAGCGGCACGGCGAAGAGGGCTCCCGGGATGCCGGCGATCATGGCACCGCCCGCGACCACGAGCACCACCGCGAGCGGGTGGACCTTGACGGCGGAACCCATGAGGAGCGGCTGGAGCACGTGACCTTCGAGCTGCTGCACACCGAGGACGACCACGAGCATCCACAGCGCGATCCACGGACCGTTGTAGACGAGAGCGAGGAAGACGGCGACCGTTCCGGTGACCACGGCACCGACGATCGGGACGAACGCGCCGAGGAACACGAGCACGGCCACGGGTATCGCCAGGGGCACGCCGAGGAGCGCGGCGCCCAGGCCGATGCCGACGGCGTCGATCGTCGCGACGAGCAGCTGCGTGCGCGCGTAGTTGACGACGGTGATCCACCCGGCGCGGCCGGCGCCGTCGGCGGCGGGGCGCGCCTTCTTGGGGAACAGCCGCAGGGTCCAGCGCCAGATGCCCGCGCCGTCGGCGAGCAGGCACAGCAGGATGAAGAACGCCAGCACGGCGCCCGTGACGACGTGGCCGATCGTCGAGCCGATGGCGAGTGCGCCCGACCACAGCAGCTCGGCCTGCTGCTGGAGGAACGTCCAGCCCTGCGCGAGCAGGTCGTCGATCTGGTCCTCGCTCAGGTGGAGCGGGCCGTCGATGAGGTACTGCCGGAACTGCTCGACCGCCGCGACGGTGCTCGCCTGCACCGAGTCCCACTGCTGCATGATCTGCCAGACAACGAGCCACAGCAGACCCGTCACGATCGCGACGGTGCCCACCACGGAGATGACGATCGCCAGCCAGCGCGGCACGCGGCGACGCAGCATCCAGGCGAAGGCCGGCCACAGCAGGGCGGTGATGAGGATGGCGATGAGGAGCGGGATCACCAGCAGCTTCAGCTGGATGACGAGCCATACGCCGACCCCGATCGCCGCGGCGACGACGATGAGGCGCCACGAGTAGGCGGTCGCCAGGCGGAGGCCGCGCGGCACCGCGGCGGACGTCTCGGTGGAGACGACCCTGCCGCGGTCGCGGACGGCGTCGAAGATGGAGCCGCGGGGCTTGTCGTCGGAGCCGCTCATTGAGCCAGTCTAGGCGCGTCGCATTCCGCGCCGGTCATGAACGGCGGGCGGCGCGATGTCCGGACCCCGGGCTACGCTGGCGCGCGTGAAGTCCTCACTCAGCGCCGCAGAGGCGCGCCGCGTGGCTCTCGCCGCCCAGGGATTCGGGCGCCCCCGGCCCACCGCCGCCGGCACCCGGCAGCTGAACGGTGCGCTGGCACGCATGGCGACGCTGCAGATCGACTCGGTCAACGTCTTCGCCCGCTCCCACTACATGCCGCTGTTCTCGCGGGTCGGCGCCTATGACACGGCCGCCCTCGACCGCCTGCTGTTCGCGCGGCGCTCACCCTACGTCGAGTACTGGGCCCACGTCGCGGCCTTCATCCCCGCAGAAGACTGGGGACTGTTCGATTTCCGCATGCAGGCCATGCGTGCGAAGTACGGCAGCAAGCCCGGCGGCTGGTTCGACGCGAACCGCGACATCGTGGACTGGGTGCGTGCCGAGCTCGCCGATCGCGGCCCGTTGCGCCCGGCGCAGATCGAGCACGACGCCAAAGAGAGTGCGCGGGGTCCCTGGTGGGACTGGGACGTCGTCAAGCAGGCTCTCGAATACCTGTGGATGTTCGGCGAGGTGGCGATCGCCGGCCGCCGCGGCTTCGAGCGACGGTACGGCCTCGCCGAGCAGGTGATCCCCCGCCACGTGCTCGAGGCACCGGTCCCCCGTGACGAGGCCGTGCGTGAGCTCACGCGTCGCGCGGCGCGCGCCTACGGCGTCGCCACCGCCGCCGACATCGCCGACTATTGGCGCATCGCCGACCGCAAGGCCGTCACGGCCGCCCTGGATGACCTCGTCGACGCCGGCGAGCTGCACCCGATCACCGTCGAAGGGTGGACGACCGCCGGTCGCCCGGCCAGAGCGTGGCTGCACGCCGATGCCGTGGTGCCGCGCAAGATCGACGCCGCCGCGATCCTGACCCCGTTCGACCCCGTCGTGTGGTTCCGCGATCGTGCTGAGCGGCTCTTCGACTTCGAGTACCGCATCGAGATCTACACGCCCGCGCCGCGTCGCCGGTTCGGCTACTACTCGCTGCCCGTCCTGATCGGCGACAACATCGTCGGCCGCGTCGACCTGAAGGCCGACCGGGCCGCCTCGACACTGCTCGTGCAGTCCGCGTGGTGGGAGCACGGCACCCCCGCCGATGCTGCGCCTCGCCTCGCCGACGAACTCCGGCTCGCCGCATCCTGGCAAGGACTCGAGTCCCTCTCCGTCTCCCGTTGGGGCGATGCCACCGACGACCTCGCCCGGGTCCTGCCCGAGGCGACGCGCCACGAGGCGGGTCCGGCCGAGCCGGTGCCGCTCGCCGCGGACGAGCCCGGCGCAGACGCGCGCGACCTCGATGTCGAGGAGCTCGCGGGCTGACCCGTCGACCCAGCGGGGTTCAGGCGCCCGGCCCGACCACCTCGAGCCCGAGCCAGCGGGCGAGGTCCTGGATCTCGGCGTCCACGGACTCTCGGACCTGTTCGGTGAACGGCTCGTCCTCATGCACGGCATGCAGGCGGAGCAGGCCCGCCTTGCGGTCGGCTTTGGCGTCGAGCTTTCCCACGAAGCGGTCGCCGTGAAGGATCGGCAGCGCGAAGTAGCCCCACCGCCGCTTCGCCGCCGGCTTGTACATCTCCAGCAGGTACTCGTAGCCGAAGAGCTCCTCGAGCCGACGCCGATCGAATACGAGGCGGTCGAACGGCGACAGCAGGGCGGTGCGCCCTGCGAACCCGTCAGCGGCGGCCAGGGCGTCGGCGTCGACGCGCCAGAGGCCGTCGACCCCGTCGACGATGGCCGCTTCGCCGATCTCCCCGACGTCGATCGGTTCGAACGGCTGGGCGATTCCCTTCACCCGCGCGATCCCGAGAGACGCGAGCCGACGCTCCGCGCGCTCGCGGCCGGCGTCCTCGTCGGTCAGCTGTGGCACATCTCGCGGGTAGACGCGGTCGGCGACATCGAACAGGCGGCCACCGGCATCCCGCGACGACACGGCCACATCGCCGCACAGCACGAGCATCTCGAGAAGCTGCATCGAGTTGCGGTTGTTCGTCCAGCCGGACGAACGCCACGACACCTGCGCGGCATCGGGGATGTCGGCCGCCCGCAGCGGACCCTCGGCGCGCAGTCGCGCGAGGACCTCACGCCGGAACACCTCGTTCGCCGCGAGCCACTCCCGCGCCTGCGCGGACTCGGGTCGACGCCGCATCTCGGGGATGAGAAGAGCCAGGTCGGTCATGGCGCGGTAGAACCCGCCCCACTCGAACACCGCGCGGTCCTCTTCGAAAAGGCGCGTCAGGTCGGCCGGCTGATACGGCCACCCGAGCCTGCTCCACAGGATGAGGTCGGCACTGGGCGCGATCGCCGCGGTCGGCTCGATGTTCACCACCGTGAGCGCGTCGATGGTCTCGACGATGCCGGCCGGCCTCTCAGCCGTCAGCAGCTGTCCCCGCAATGCGATGCGCCGCGCCTCTTCGCGGCTCAGCCGATGGACCATGTCCCGACGCTATCGCCGGCGTCCGACGTCAGCCGCGTCAGAACTGGACGCGCGGAGGCTCCGAGATCGCCGCACCGTCGATCACTTCGAAGAACTCGCGCTCGTGGAAGCCCAGATTGCGCGCGAACAGGTTGTTCGGGAAGACCTTGATCTTCGTGTTGAGCTCGCGGACGCCGCCGTTGTAGAACCGGCGCGAGGCCTGGATCTTGTCTTCCGTGTCGACGATCGACTGCTGCAACTGCAGGAAGTTCTGGCTCGCCTGCAGCTGCGGATAGGCCTCGGCCACCGCGAACAGAGACTTCAGCGCCTGCTGCAGATGCCCCTCGGCGACGCCGGCCTCAGCCGGACCCGACGCCGACAGCGTCTCGGCGCGCGCTCGCGTCACGTTCTCGAAAACCGCCTTCTCGTGCGCGGCGTAGCCCTTCACCGCCTCGATGAGGTTGGGCAGCAGATCCGCACGACGCTTGAGCTGCACCGTGATGTCGCTCCACGCCTCATCCACCCGCACATTCAGCTGGACGAGCGAGTTGTACGTCGCCCAGAGATAGATGCCGATGATGACGACGAGCGCCACCACGATGAGGACCGGGATCAGCCATTCCATTGCCGAGGCTCCGTTCGATAGTGCCCTCATCCTACCGACGCGAAACCCCCTCGCATGTGGGGTTATCCCCGACTCTCAGCCGTTACCCACCGAGCACGCGATCGAGGTACGGGTTGCGGAACAGCCGCTGCGGGTCGAGACGGTCGCGCAGGGCGACGAAGTCGTCGAATCGGGGGTAGCGCGACCGCAGGGCGTCGGCGCCGAGGGTGTGCATCTTGCCCCAGTGCGGCCGACCGTCGAAGCCGAGCATGATCTCCTCGACCGCCTCGAAGTACTCGGTCGGGTCCTCGCGCCAGTAGCGGTGGACCGCGATGTACCCGGAGTCGCGTCCGTGAGCCGTCGACAGCCAGCGGTCGTCGGCGGCCGCGACCCGCACCTCGACCGGGAACCCGATCCGCCAGCCGCGGTCATCGATGAGTGCACGCATCGCCTCGAACGCGGGGCGCAGGTTCTCGACCGGCACCGCGTACTCCATCTCGCGGAACCGCACGGACCGGTTGGTCGCGAAGACGCGGGCCGAGGCATCCGTGAACTCCCGATTCCCCCAGATCTTCGCCGACAGCCGGTTGATCGGCGGCACGAGCGCCGGGATCGCCGCACCGGCCGCGCACGCGACCTGATGGACACCCGTGCCGACGAGGGTGTCGTCGATCCACTTGCCCACGGCGGGGAGAGGATGCCGCGGCGCGCTCTCGGGGAGCCGCGTGTTGGTCTTGGTCATCGCGCGGTCGGTGTGCGGGAACCAGTAGAACTCGAAGTGGTCGGCCGCCGCCGCGCGCTCGTCGAGGGCGCCGAGGACCTCGTGGAGGTCCTCGGACTGCTCGACCGCGTGCAGCACGAAGGCGGGCACGCATTGGATCGTGACCTCGACGAGGATGCCGAGGGCACCGAGCCCGAGGGCCACTGCCGGCACGAGCTCGGGGTTCTCGTCCTCGCTCACGGTGAACAGCTCGCCGGAGGCGGTCACGAGAGTGGCGCCGACGACCTGGCCCGCGATGCCGGTGAAGCGCTCCCCCGTGCCGTGCGTGCCGGTCGAGATCGCCCCCGCGATCGACTGGCGGTCGATGTCGCCGAGGTTCTCCATCGCGAGGCCGAACGGTGCAAGGAGCGACGGGACCTCGTGCAGGCGCGTGCCCGCCAGAAGCGTCACCCGGGCACGGTCGGCGTCGACCGAGACGAGCCCGCTGAGATCGCGGAGCTCGAGGAGCGCGCCGGGAGCCACCGCGATGCCGGTGAAGCTGTGGCCGGCGCCGACCGCCTTGATCGGCATGTGCTGCGCCGCCGCCGCGACGACGGCGCGCTGCACGGCCGCGACGGTGCGGGGGAACTCCAGGCGCTGCGGCCGCACCGACTCCGTGCGGCCCCAGTTGCGCCACACCCCTCCGGGACGGGTCACAGGAACGCCTTACCCTCGCCGCGGTAGGTCGCCACCTCCCCCACTCTGGTGTCGCGGTCGATGAGGTGGTAGCGATCCACGCGCTCCGCGAGCTCGCCGCTCTTGGAATGGCGGAACCAGACACGGTCGCCCACCCGGAGATCGCGTGCCGCGTCGCCGCGCAGCGGCGTCTGCACCTCGCCGGCGCCCTCCCGGGGCGCCATGCGCAGGTCGCCGGGCCACACCGCCCGGGGCTGACGCGACTCGAGTGCCGGTCCGGAGGCGATCCATCCGCCCCCGAGCACGGTCGCGACGTCGGGGGCGGGCTTGCGCACCACTTCGAGCGCGAAGGCCGCGGCCGGAGCGGGATCGAATGCGCGGTATCCGTCGAACAGGTGGCCGGCGAGCAGGCCGCTGCCGGCGGTGACCTCGGTGACGGCCTGATCGGATGCCGTGAGCTCGAGGGATCCGGTCCCGCCGCCGTTGACGAACTCGAGCGGGGCGATGTCGCGCAGCGACGCGACGATGGCGCCGCGCCGATCCAGGAGCTCGGCGGCCGAGCGGCGCTGCATCCAGCGGATCACCGCGTCGCCGGATCCGGTGGCATCGCCCTGACCGGCGATCTGGGCCTCGTACATCATGAGGCCCACGAGGCGGAATCCGGGGCGGGCGGCGATCGAGCGTGCGAGCGCGGCCACCTCCGCCGCCTCGTGCACGGGCGAGCGGAGAACGCCGATGTGCCCGAGAGCCGGCGCGCGCCAGGAGGCGTCGGCGTCGATCGCCACGCGGATCTCGGGCCGCGCGCCTGGCACGGCGACGGCGTCGATGAGGTCGAGCTGTGCCAGGTCGTCGACCATCAGTGTGATGCGCGACGCTGCGGTCTCGTCGGCGACAAGTGCGGCGATCGCGGCACGGTCGGCCGTCGGGTAGCCGAGCACGATGTCGTCCATCGTCTCGGCCAGCCACAGCGCCTCGGGAAGGGTGAACGCGAGGATGCCCTGGTACCCGGGCAGGGCCAGGACGGCGTCCAGCACCTCGCGCACGCGGACCGACTTGCTGGCGACGCGGATCGGCACGCCGCCGGCCCGCACCACAAGGTCGAGCGCGTTGTACCGCAGCGCCTCGGCGTTGATGGCGGCCACCGGGCCGCTTACGTCCGCCACGGCATGGCTCATGGCGTCCCAGTAGGACGCGGGGTGGTCCCACGGCTTCGTCGCCGTGGGCGTGGACAGAAGATCGAGACTCATACGGCTCGCTTCGGGTGCGTGCGCATCGCCCCAGCCTAGAGCGCTGGGAGCGGTTCCGATGACCGGCTGTGGAAGGTCGCCATCCGGTGCCTGGAACGGCCGATCGCAGCGGGACGAACCCTCCTATCCGTGCCGACGGGCCGCTTCTACACTGGCTCCGTGAACACCGGCCGATCGGAGACCGTGCAGAACATCCGTTTCGCGCGTTCGGCCGACGGCACGGGCATCGCCTACGCGGTGCATGGATCGGGGCCGCCGCTCCTCATCGACGCCTGCTGGCTCAGCCACCTCCAGTTCGACTGGCAGAGCCCCGTCTGGCGTCACTACCTGGAGGGTCTCGGCGACATCGCGACCGTGATCCGGTACGACGAGCGCGGCCACGGGCTGTCCGACCGGCACGTCACCGACCACGGCCTCCAGGCCCGCGTCGCCGATCTGGAAGCGGTCGCCGACGATGCCGGCTTCGACCGGTTCGCCCTCCTCGCGATGGCGCAGGGCGGTCCGGTCGCACTCGAGTACGCCGCTCGCCACCCCGAGCGTCTCACGCGGCTCGTGTTCTACGGCAGCTACGCGGGTGCGCACACGGCCGCGACGCCGGAAGAGCTCGACATGTACGCGGCGTTCGAGGCGCTGATCAAGGTCGGGTGGGCGCGCCCCACCTCCGAGTTCCGGCGCGTCTTCAGCAGCATGATGATCCCCGGCGGCACCGAGGAGCAGATGCGGTGGCTCGACGACCTTCAGCGGGTCTCGGTCGACGCCGAGACGGCCATCAGCGCTCGGGCCGAGCGTCAGGTGACCGACGCGAGCGATCGCATGCGCGAGATCGACCTGCCGACGCTGGTCATCCACAGCCGGGGTGACCAGATGAACGATTTCCACCACGCCCGAGAACTCGCGGCGGGGATCCGCGGAGCGCGCCTCGTGGCGCTCGACAGCAGCAATCACATCGTGCTCGAGGACGAACCGGCGTGGCCGCACTTCCTCAGCGAGATCACTGACTTCATCGCCCCCGACCGCGCCGTCGGCTCTGCCGATCCGGCCGCGGCCGCGCCGTCGGCCGTCCTCTCCCCGCGAGAGCTCGACATCCTCCGGCTCGCGGCGGCCGGACACGACAACGAAGGCATCGCCGGCGAGCTCGTGCTGTCGGTGCGCACCGTCGAGCGGCACCTTCAGAACGCCTACGCGAAGCTCGGTCTGCAGGGTCGCGCGGCACGGACGGCTGCCGTCGCCCGACTCCTCTCCCAGGGCTGACGCCTACGCGCCAGCCGCCACGGCTTCGTGCACCCACGCGCCCCGGTTGCGCGTCGGCGCCGATGCGGGCGGGGATGCCGGATTCCTACGGTGGTGCCATCACCAACCCATCCGGGAGGAATCATGTCGATGTTCACCGCACACCACGCCATCACCGCGACCGAGGAGGACCGCGCACTGAAGACCAAGCACGCCGCCATGTGGGCGAGCGGCGACTACCCGGCGGTCGCCGACGAGGTCGTCGGCGACCTCGGCGGGATCCTCGTCGAAGCGCTCGATGTGCGCGCCGGCGAGCGCGTTCTCGACGTCGCGGCCGGCACGGGCACGTCGGCGATTCCGGCCGCGCTGCGCGGGGCCGACGTCGTGGCGACCGACCTGACGCCGCGACTGCTGGACGTCGGGCGCGAATCAGCACCCGCGGACGTCGCCGTGCGCTGGCTCACGGCCGACGCCGAAGCGCTGCCGTTCGCGGACGCCGACTTCGATGTCGTCATGTCGAGCATCGGGGTGATGTTCGCCCCGCACCACCAGCAGTCCGCCGACGAACTCCTCCGGGTGGCCCGACAGGGTGCACGCATCGGCGTGCTGAGCTGGACGCCCGACGGGTTCATCGGGCAGCTGTTCGCCGTCATGAAGCCGTACGCGCCGCCGGCACCGGCCGGGTCGTCTCCAGCCCCGCTGTGGGGGCTCGCCGATCACGTCGCCACGCTCTTCGGTGATCGTGTCACCGGCATTCTGGCCAGCCAGCAGGTGCTCCGCGTGGATCGCTTCGCCGACGGCGCGGAGTTCCGCGACTTCATGAAGGGGAACTACGGGCCGACCATCTCCGTCTACGCCTTCAACGCCGCGGACCCCGCCAAAGTGGCGGCGCTGGATGCGGATATCGCCGCACTCGGCGACCGCTTCCTCCACCAGGGCGTGATGGAGTGGGAATACCTGCTCGTCACCGCACGCCGGGCCTGAGGCACGGAGCAGGATGATGTTCGTTCCGTCTTTCGTGCCCACCGATGAACTCGCGCTCTCGCGCGAAGCCGCCGTCGCCCACGCTGTCAGGACCGCCCTCGAAGAAGGCCGTCTCACCCGGCCGCCGTCGGCGCTACGCCGTCACACGGTCGCTGCGCTGCGTCGGATCGCGAAGCTCGTGAGGCGGAACCGGGATCAGTCCTTCGCCCTCGCGGCGCGCTCCTGCTCGACCTCGTCCTCGGCACCGTAGACCGCGATCGGCGGGGCACCCAGGAACAGCGCGGTGAACTTCCACCACCACCCGCTCTTCGAGGTGCTCGGGGCCGCCTCGCCCTGCCGGTCCGTGCCGTGCTCGTTCATGCCGGGACCCTTTCGCCGGTTTTTCCCAGGCTAGCGGGCCTTCTCGGTGAACGCGAGTGTCGGGCGGGAGTACCCCCGGTGGGATTCGAACCCACACTTGGGCGAGTTTAAGTCGCCTGCCTCTGCCGTTGGGCTACGGGGGCGGGTCGCGTGCCGCCGGGAACGCGAATGCCGCAGGCTCATCTTCTCAGACGAGCCTGCGGCATCCGGCGTTCGACGTCAGTTCGCGGCGACCTTCTCGGCGTCGGCCGCGGCCTTCGCCGGAGCCTTGCGCGCGGGCGCCTTCTTTGCCGGCGCGGCCGCCGGGGCAGCCTTGTCGGCGGGCGCCTCGACCGGCTGCGGCGGCCGCGGGCGCGCGGCGAACTCTTCGAAGACGTAGCGCGGGTTCTGGACGGTCGACAGGTTGACCATGTCGCGACCGAGCCAGAAGTTGTTCCACCAGCCCCACAGGACGCGCCACTTGCGCTCCCACGAAGGCATCGCCAGGCCGTGGTAGCCGCGGTGGGCGAGCCACGCGATCCAGCCCTTGAGGGCGATGTTGCCCGACTGGAACACGCCGACCCACAGGCCGAGGCCCGCGACGGCGCCCAGGTTCTTGTGGATGTACTGGCGGGGCACCTCGCCGCGGAGCACCGCGACGAGGTTCTTCGCGAGGAGCTTCGCCTGACGCACGGCGTGCTGGGCGTTGGGCACGCAGTAGCCGCCCACGCCGCCACCCGTGAGGTCGGGCACGGCCGAGACGTCGCCGGCGGCCCAGGCGCCCTCGACGACCTCGTCCTCGGTGCCGACACGGAGGTCGGCGCGGGTGCGGATGCGACCGCGCTCCTCGACGGGCAGGTCGCCGCCGCGCACCACGGTCGGGTTCGCCATGACGCCGGCGGTCCAGATGATGAGGTCGCTCGGGATGGTCTCACCGGTCGACAGCTCGATGTTGCCGCCGACGGCGCCGGTCACCTGCGTGTCGAGGTGCACCGAGGCGCCGCGCTTCGCGAGGTTCTTGAGCACCCACTCGCTCGTCTTCAGCGAGACCTCGGGCATGATGCGCCCCATGGCCTCGATGAGGTGGAAGTGCGTGTCGTCGAAGGTCAGCTGCGGGTAGCTCTTGACCAGCGACGAGGCGAGCGAGCGGAGCTCGGCGAACACCTCGATGCCGGCGAAGCCGCCGCCGACCACGACGACCGTCAGCAGACGGTCGCGCTCGGGACCGGCGGGCAGGGTCGACGCCTTGTCGAAGTTCGACATCAGCTTGTCGCGGATCGCGACGGCCTCTTCGATCGTCTTCAGGCCGATCGCGTTGTCGGCGATGCCGGGGATCGGGAAGGTGCGCGAGACGGCGCCCGCGGTGACGACGATCTGGTCGTACTCGAGCTCGTACGGCTCGCCCGCGATCGGAGTGATCGTGGCGACCTTGTTCGCGTGGTTGATGCCGGTCACCTTGGCGGCCACGACGTTCGTCTTCTTGAGGTGACGGCGCAGCGCGACGACCGAGTGGCGGGCCTCGATCGAGCCGGCGGCGACCTCGGGGAGGAACGGCTGGTACGTCATGTAGGGCAGCGGGTCGACGATCGTCACGTCCGCTTCACCCTTGCGCAGATGCTTCTCGAGCTTCCAGGCCGTGTAGAAGCCTGCGTATCCGCCACCGACGATGAGGATCTTGGGCACGGTGTTGGTCACGGTTTGGAGTACTCCTCCTGTGTCAGCGGCTCGGCGCGCGGGACGCCAATCGGATGCGTCGGACAGCAGCGGTGACGCCGAGCGCCACCAGTATAGCCGTCGCGGTGACCAGCAGGAGCGGGAGGGTGCCATAGATGACGGTGTCCCGATCGGGAAGAAGCGGCGATGCGGCGCGCGTCGCGGGATCGGCGTCCGGCAGGGGCGGAACCTCCACGGGGGCGGTCGGCTCCTCCGGCAGCGGCGCGACCGGCGCCCGGCGGTACAGGCGCACCCAGTCCTCGAGACTGCCCATGGGGTTGGCGGTGACACTCGGGATGCTCGCGGTGACGGCGGCGGCGGCATCCACCAGTCCGTAGCCGTACAGGACATCCGGCACAGCCTTCGCGCCCGCTGCGGGGCGAGCCGTCTTGATGATGCGGTTGATCACGTTGTTCGCGTCGAGCTCGGGGTGCGCCGCCCGCACGAGCGCCGCGATCCCGGCGACGATGGGGGCCGCGCCGCTGGTGCCGTCCCACGAGACGAGCGTCGAATCGGCGGAGACCCCGACGAGCTCCTCGCTCGGCGCCGTGACTCCGATCGTGATGCCCTGGGTCGACGCCTCGACGCTGGCCTTGCCCGATCGGTCGACGCCGCCCACCGTCAGCACGCCCGGGATCGTCGCGGGTGCGCCGACGCGCGTCGTGCCGCTCCCCCGGTTTCCCGCGGCGACGACGATGACGACGTCGTGCTCGAAGGCATACAGGAAGGCGTCGTCCCAGCTCTCCGGCCAGTCCGGCACGTTCGTCGTCAGCGACATGTTGATGACGTCGGCGCCGTTGTCGACCGACCAGCGGATCGCATCGGCGATCTGGTCGGAGAAAGGCCGCGGCGCCGAGGAGCCGAACGCGACCGACACCGACAGCAGCTGCGCCTCGGGCGCGACGCCGATCATCCCGCTGTCGGGGCCGGTGCCCCTGCCTGCGGCGAGCGAGGCGACCCAGCTGCCGTGGTCCTTGTCGACGGCGCCGACGGGCGTGCGCCCATCGGGTGAGCCGGCGCCCGAGACATCCGTTCCCCCGGCGACCGCACCGTCGAACGCGACGGGTCCGCGGCCGATCCCGGTGTCGATGACCGCGATCTTCACGCCGGCGCCGCGCGTGGTCTCCCACGCCTTCTCGACGCCGTAGTCGGTGAGCCAGTACTCGGCGCTGCGCACCGGGTCGTCGGCAGGAGCCGCCTGCGCGGCCGCGGGGCCGGCCACGACGAGGGTCGTCGCGACGGCGGCCGCGGCGACGGCCGCGAGCAGGCGCCGGATCATCCGCCCGAACCCGGCTGCGCGCAGACGCAGCGCTCGGGCGACCACGACGACATGGCCAGTGCGCGGTCGCCGATCGGGTTGACGCCCGGGCCGGCGGCGAGGGCATGGCCGGCGAGCGCGTGCAGGCACTTCACACGCGTCGGCATGCCGCCCGCGGAGATCCCGGCGATCTCGTCGACCTCTCCGAAGTGGGCGCGGTCCTGCAGATAGGCCTCGTGCGCACGCAGGTAAGCGGCGGCGACCTCCTCGTCGACGAGCTCATCCTGAAGCTCACGCATGACGTGGTCGGCTTCGAGGCCCGACATGGCGGCCGTCGCGGCGGGGTGGGTAAGGTAGTAGAACGTCGGGAACGGCGTGCCGTCGGGAAGGCGCGGCGACGTCGCCACCACCGTAGGGTTGCCGCACACGCAGCGCGCGGCGATGCCGACGACGCCGCGCGCGGGACGACCGAGCTGTTCCTGGAGCACGGCGAGGTCGGCGTCGCTGACAGAGGGGTACGGCGGGGTCGTCACAGAGGTGCTCCTTGGTCGGGCCCAGGCTACCGGCGCCACCTGGGACGGTCCTGGGCCACGCGGCGGGCGAACGCGCCGCCGTGATCCCGGCGGCCGGCGTCGCTCACGGCGTCGGGCTGGTCGAGGGTTCGGGGTCGGGCACGCCCACTGTCACGGGCGCCACGGTCTGCGCGAGACCGGCCTCGGTGACCGAACGCACCAGCTTCGCCATCCAGTCCGCATCGGCGGCCTGGAGCTCGTCGCTCACCGGGTCCTGCTCCTGCGGCGCGAGCTCGGGCGGCAGATCGTCGTCGACGAGGTACACCACCTCGCCGGGCTTCACGTAATACAGCCGCTCGCGCGCCTGCGTGGTGATGTACGCGGGGTCCTGCCAGCGGTCGCGCTGAGATTCGAGTTCGGCGACGTCGTCGCGGCTGACCTGCACCGCCGACTCGAGAGCGGCGACCTGCTGGCGCTGGTCGACGTAGGTGCCGATCGTGGGCACGAGCACGAAGGCAGCGAGGACGACCAGGCCCATCATGATGACCATGAAGCCGGAGAGACGGATGCCGCCGAGCCACGCCCGCACGTCGACCGGGCGACGTGCGCTCACGGGGCGGCGACGAGGCGCACCGGCAGCGGCGCCTGCCGCTTGAGTACGAGAAGGGGGAGCCGTCGTCTTGGCCACGGCTCCCCCTTCCTGTCAGCAAGCCGCTACGCGGCGCAGGTCGCTAGAACGTCTTCAGTGCATCAGCCCTTGAAACGGGGGAAGGCTCCGCGGCCCGCGAACACCGCGGCCTCGCCGAGCTCCTCTTCGATGCGCAGAAGCTGATTGTATTTCGCGACGCGCTCGCTGCGGGCGGGCGCGCCGGTCTTGATCTGACCCGCGTTGACGGCCACCGCGAGGTCGGCGATGGTGGTGTCCTCGGTCTCGCCCGAACGGTGCGACAGCATCGAGCGGTAGCCGTTCTGCGTGGCGAGGGCGATCGCGTCGAGCGTCTCCGACAGCGTGCCGATCTGGTTCACCTTCACCAGCAGCGCGTTACCGACGCCGAGATCGATGCCGCGCTGCAGGCGCTCGGGGTTCGTGACGAACAGGTCGTCGCCGACGAGCTGGACCTTCTTGCCGATCTTGTCGGTGAGGTCCTTCCACGCGTCCCAGTCGTCCTCGGCGAGGGCGTCCTCGATCGTGACGACGGGGTAGTTCGCCACGAGGTCGGCGTAGTAGTCGGTCAGCTGCTCGGCCGACCAGGCCTTGCCCTCGACGGTGTACACGCCGTCCTTGAAGAACTCGGTCGCCGCGACGTCGAGGCCGACGCCGATGTCCGTGCCCGGGGTGAACCCGGCCTTCTCGATCGCCTTGATCAGGAAGTCGAGGCCCTCGCGGTTGCTGGGCAGGTCGGGAGCGAATCCGCCCTCGTCGCCGAGCCCGGTCGAGAAGCCCGCGGCCTTGAGCTCGCCCTTGAGGACGTGGTAGACCTCGGTGCCCCAGCGCAGCGACTCGGCGTACGTGTCGGCACCGATCGGGGCGAGGAAGTACTCCTGGAAGTCGATGCCGTTGTCGGCGTGCTCGCCGCCGTTGATGACGTTGAACAGCGGCACGGGCAGGACGTGCGCGTTCGGGCCGCCCAGGTAGCGGAACAGCGGCAGGTCGGCCGAGTCGGCGGCGGCCTTGGCCACCGCGAGCGAGACGCCGAGGATGGCGTTCGCACCGGTGCGCGACTTGTTCTCGGTGCCGTCGGTGGCGATGAGGATCTCGTCGACGAGACGCTGCTCGCTCGCCTCGACACCCTCGATCGCGGGGCCGAGCTCGTCGATGACGGCCGCGACCGCCTTCAGCACGCCCTTGCCGCCGTAGCGGCTCTTGTCGCCGTCGCGCAGCTCGTACGCCTCGAAAGCGCCGGTCGACGCGCCGGAGGGGACGGCGGCGCGCTGGACGATCCCGTCGTCGAGCAGCACCTCCACCTCGACGGTCGGGTTTCCGCGCGAGTCGAGGATCTCACGGGCGCCTACAGCCTCGATCTGTGCCACAGGGGGTCTCCTTGCTTGGTGGAGGGTGGTTCGTCGGAGCGTCGTCGGTCCGCCCAAGAGTCTAGTGATGACGGATGCCGAGGCCAGAGGCATCCGTCATCCTCAGCGTCATACGACGAGCGCGATCGCGATCCCGTCGTAGCCCTTCGCGTCGAGCGTCTGGATGGCGGTCGCGTCGAAGCGCGGGTCGCGCCCGAGCATCTCGAGCCCGCGCTGCACGCCGATGATCTGGGGATTCTCGGTCGCGGGGTTGGCGACCTCACCACCGCGGACGGTGTTGTCGACCATCACGACGGTGCCCGGTCGTCCGAGCCTGGCGGCCCAGTCGAGGTAGATCGTGTTGGACTCCTTGTCGGCGTCGATGAAGACGAGATCGAAGGGCTCGCCTCCCTCGAGCGTCGGCAGCACGTCGGCGCCACGCCCCAGCCGGATCTCGACCTTGTCTCCCACCCCGGCGCGGTCGACGTTCCTGCGGGCGAGCTCCGCGTTGAGGGGCTCGGCCTCGATCGTCACGACCCGGCCGTCGGCGGGGATGCCGCGCGCGAGCCAGATCGTCGAGTACGCGCCGAGGGTGCCGATCTCGAGCACGCGACGGGCACCCGACATGCGCGCGAGCAGGTGGAGGAATTTGCCGTTGACCGGCGCGACCTCGATCGCCGGGAGGCCCGCGTCGTTCTGGTCGGCGACCGCCCGCTCGAGACCGGGATCGTGCCCGATCAGCAGCTCGGTGAGGTAGGCGTCTACACGGCGCCAGGTGTCGGGAGTGGGATCGGCCATGCCCCTCAGCCAATCCGGCCGCCCGCCGGGCGTCAAGACCTGGCGGCCGCCCGCGCGACGAGTGCCTCGAGGAGCGCCGCCCCGGTGCCGGCGTCGTCGACGGTCACGACGAACCGCTTGCCGCTGCGACGGAGCACCTCGATGGCCTCCCCCGTGCGCAGCACGACGCCGAACCGGCGCCCCGTGCTGAGGCGGAGCCCCCAGCCTCCGAACTCGCCCATCGGGTTCACCTCCACTCGCGCCGCCGAGACGATGTCGGCGAGCGGCACGTGGAACCGCGGGATGCCGAGCACCGAGTCGACGTGCAGGCCGGTGTCGTCCACGCGGACGTGGAAGGCGAGCGTCGTCGCGGCGAACACGAGGAGCAGGAGCGCGATGCCGGCGAGGAGCCAGGTGAGCAGCGGCTCGGCGCCCGTCACCCAGGCCACGACGGCCGCGACCGCCACGGCGAGCACGGCGGCGACGATGGCGATCGCTCCTCCCGTGTTCATCGCGGTGGCCCGCACCCACACCGCACGCTCGTTTGCGGCGAGCGCGAGGGGCGTGGCAGGCGCCGGCGTGGCAGGAGTCATGTGCTGATGAGGCTGGATGAGCCAGGCGGCCACGCCGAACAGCGCGCCGGCGGCGAGCGCAGCGGCGAGCGCGACCCAGACCGGGGGCGCGTCGTCGGCGCTGTCAAGTCCCGCCTGCATCGCGAACGTGACGGTGAACGCCACTGTCGTCAGGGCGGAAGTTGCCGCCGCCGTGGCGCCCATGAGGCGGTAGGTCGCTCCGCGCTCACCCCGACGCAGTCCCGGCAGCGTCATCAGCGCGATCAGGAACGGGATGCCGAGCCCGAACGCCATGGTCATCAGCGGCTGGGTCCACGCGGGCGCGAAGCCGTCGGCCTCCCCCGCCGCGTTCCAGTGCACGGCGACCGGCGACGGCACCTGCGGGAGGAGCAGAAGCTGGACGCCGACCGCGAGGGCGACCAGGGCGACGGGCAGCCACACCGCGACGAGCACGAAGCGGCGGACGACCGGGTCGGAGCGGTCAGCGGGCGTTGCGTTCGTCATGGGCGGCGATCTCCTTCACGAGGGCGGCGAGTGCGTCGGACGGGAGCCCCGCCGCGCGCGCCCGCGCGACGAGGTCGTGGATGTCGTGGTGGAGGGACTCGAGGGTCGCCGCCTGCGCGGTGACCACCGCACCGCGTCCTCTCCGCAGCTCGACGAGCCCCTCGTCGCGGAGGTCCTGATAGGCGTGCAGCACCGTGTGGACGTTGACGCCGAGGGCGGCCGCGATCTCACGGGCCGCAGGAAGGCGATCACCCGTCTGCACGCGGCCGGCCGCGGCATCCGCTCGCACGGATGCGGCGATCTGCGCGAACAGCGGCGCATCGCTCTCGGGATCGATCCTCACCAACACGCATTAATTCTATGACAACTAGAACAACTTCCGGATCGGATTGTGGAGATCGACCAATCGAATGCGGCCCGCGGAGCGCGGTCGACCATGCTGGGGCCCATGCGCGTGACCCCTCGACGCCTCGCCATCGGCATGAGCCTGTGGATCCCCAACCTCTTCAGCGGCATCCGCGTGCGGAGATTCGCCGACGACTGGACGAGCGCCACCGTCGAACTGCATGTCAACGTCTTCACCCGCAACTACGTGAAGACGGCTTTCGGCGGCTCGATGTCGGCGATGACGGACCCGTACTACTTCATGCTGGTGATGCATCAGCTCGGACGGGACTACGTCGTGTGGGACACCCGCGGCGAGATCGAGTTCCTGAAGCCCGGTCGCGGGGTGCTCACGGCGCACTTCGCCGTGCCGCGCGAGAAGGCCGAAGAGCTCCGCGGGCGGGCACGCGGCGGGGCGAAGGTGCTGGAGTGGTTCGAGACCGACATCACCGATGCCTCGGGTGACGTCGTCGCGCGCGTGCGCCGCGAGGTCTATGTGCGCGAGAAGAAGCGCGTGACCACGGCGTCGGCGAGCGGCGTCTAGGGGTCAGCGGCCGGCTCGGTAGTCGGTCGCCGTGAACCCCAGCACTGCGCGGAAGTCGTTCGCGAGGTGCGCCTGATCGGCGTAGCCGAGCTCGGCAGCGACGTCGGCCAACCCCGCGTCGGGGTCCTCCCGCACGCGCTGCGCCGCCTCCTGCAGCCGGCGGCGCCGGATCATGGCGGCCGGGGACAGACCGACCGTGCGGTGGGCGAGCCTCTGCAGGGTGCGCACCGACACGCGCAGGCGTTCGGCCGCATCGTCGAGCCGCAGGATCGTCGGGTCGCTCATGAGCAGGTCGGCCATCGCGTTCGCGAGGCGCGCGTCGGACGTCGGCGGTCCGACGCGCTCGACCAGCCACCCCGAGACGGCTGCCGCCGCCGCATCGAGGTCGGGCATGGCCGCCGACACCGCACGCAGCAGGTTCGGCTCGTCGAGGATGGTGTGCGCATCGACCAGGTCGCTCGGCGCGTCGTGCAGCCGGGCGAACGCCGCGGGCTTCAGCAGAGCGCCCACAGCCCAGCCGCTCCCCCGGAGCTCGCGCTCCGAGGCCCGCGTCGTGGCGCCCCACAGCGTGACACCGTCCGGCTCGACGGCGAGGTTCGCGGCCGGATAGCCCAGGACGGGCTGACGCGACACGACCGCGTCGGGAAGGTCCCACTGCGGGATCCAGAACCATTCGACGAGAGTGGATGCCTCGCCCTCCGGCGCGATGCGTGTGAAGCTCGGCAGTCGCTCCGGGTAGAGCACGCCGCGCGTCGGATCGGTCACTCCGTCACGGTAGTGCGCGGGTCGGACACCCGGGACCGATGGTGTCGCGAATCTCCAAGACCGCAGCATCCGTCCGCCGCGAGCATGGGCTCATGAGCACGCAGAACATGACCGGCACGACCGGCGCCCACACGACCGACGGCCGCCCGAACAGCGCGACCAGCCTCACCCCCTTCCTCGCGATCCGGGGGGCGAAGGAGGCGCTCGACTTCTACCGCGACGTGTTCGGCGCGCGCGTGACCGACGTCACCGAGTTCGATGGGCTCGTCGTGCACGCCGGGCTGGACTTCGGCCTCGGCATCCTCCAGATCGGCGAGCCTTCGCCCGCGTACGGGCTCGTCCCCGCGCCGGAGGGCGACGACGACTGCTACTCGATGGGCATCTACGTGCCGGACGCCGACGCGGTGACCGCCCGCGCGGTCGCTGCCGGCGCGACCGTGCGCGAGGAGCCGTCCACCTTCGTGTCGGGCGACCGCTACGCCAGCGTGCGCGACCCGTTCGGCGTGCGGTGGTCGATCATGACGCGCGTCGAGGACCTCTCGGAGGAGGAGAGCGCCGCGCGCGTCGCGGAATGGGCCGCCTCGGTCAGCGCGGGCTGACCGCGTCCTCCCGCGCGACGGCGAGTTCGGCGAGGAGGGCGGGCAGCAGCGCCTCGGCCGTGCGGCGATAGCCGAGCGCGCTCGGGTGGAACCGGTCGAGGCTGAACATCTCGTCAGGCTGGGTCACGAAGAACGGCCCGACGGCGCGGCCGAGCGACACGGCGCGCGCACCGGTGCGGGCCGCGGCGACGGCCTGGGCGTCGGCCAGCTGGCGCGACAGCCGCGAGCCGAGGGCGCGCAGCGGCTGCGGCACCGGGCGCAGCGCGCCGAGGTCGGGGCAGGTGCCGACGACGACCACTGCTCCGCGCGCGCGGAGGCGCACGATCGCCTCCTCGAGGTGGGCGACCGAGGTCGACACGGGCACGCGATGCGTGATGTCGTTGCCACCCACGACGATGACGGCGGCGTCCGGGCGGTAGTCGGCGGGCAGCGCGTCGACCTGAGCGGCGAGCACCGAGGACTCCGAGCCCACGATCGCCGCGGTGCGCAGCCGCACCGGCCGGCGCTCGGCCCGGGCGAGGCCCTTCGCCAGGCGGGCGCCGAGCGTGTCCTTGCGCCGTTCCGCGCCGAGCCCGGCGGCGATCGAGTCGCCGAGCACGACGAACTCGAGCGGCTTGCCGTCGAAGCGGCGAGCCCAGACCCGGTCGGCGTCGAGCGCCTCCTCGCCGAGCGGCTTGCCGATGCGACGCCGCGCGACCGCCGCCTGGCGCTTCAGCACCGCGCGTCCGCCGAGCAGGACGATGCCCGCGCCCAGCGCGATCCCCGCCGTGCCGACGACGACGGACCGCGGCGCGATCTCACGCGAACGAGCCATGCCCCCATGCGACAACAGCCGGGTGAACGGATGCTGACGCCCCACTGACGTGCCGGTGCGGGCCCGTGCACCCCCGCGATCGGTCGCCGGGCCGTCCCGCCTCCGCGCACAGGTTCAGTCGCGAAGTCCGGACTTCGCCGCACCGCGCACAGGTTCAGTCGCGAAGTCCGGACTTCGCCGCACAGCGCACAGGTGCAGTGCGAAGTCCGGACTTCGCCGCGCTGCGCACAGGTGCAGGTGCGAAGTCCGGACTTCGCCGCGTAGTGTCGCAGGCGGGCCGCGAAACCCGGACCGCAGCCGGGTCGCCGTCTACGAGGCGGTCAGATCCTCCACGGCGGCAGCCACACGGCGCTCGCGGGTCTCCGGACGCTTCGCCTCGGCCACCCCGCGTGCGAGCTCCTTGCGCCGGGTGAACGTCAGCGCGTCGAACGCGGCCCGCGCGCCCGCGGCCTCGAGCGCGGCAGCCAGGTCGGCGGGAACATCGACCTCCCGCTCGGCGGTGTCGAGATCGATCGTGGCGTCGACCTCGTCGCCGATCTCGACGCCCAGCTCGGCCCGCACGGCCTTCGAGAAGCCGATGAGGTTCCGCCCGCCCATCACGCCGAGGCGCACGCGCGCGGTGCGCCCGCCGATCCCGACGACGACCGCCGCGCGCTTGCCGCCGCCGAGCTCGGCGACCTGCTCGTCGGTCAGCTCGATGGCGGTGGCCGGGCCCGTCGGCGCGAGCACGGTGTGGATCTGCAGCGTCATGGCCCCCATCCTCGCGGGCGCGGGGCAGCCCGGGAACCCCGAACCGCCCATTCCTCCCCGCGGGCTAGAGTTCGCCCGTGACCTCCCCCGCGCTCCAGCGCCGCCTCGGGCTCGGCGACGCCGTGTTCATCGGCCTCGGCTCGATGGTCGGCGCCGGCGTCTTCGCCGTGTGGGCGCCGGCAGCGGATGCCGCGGGCACCGGTCTGCTCATCGGCCTCGCGATCGCCGCCGTCGTCGCGTTCGGCAACGCGACCTCGTCCGCGCAGCTGGCCGCCGCCTACCCGACGTCGGGCGGAACGTACGCCTACGGGCGCGCGGAGCTCGGCCCCTGGTGGGGGTTCGTCGCGGGCTGGGGTTTCGTCATGGGCAAGATCGCGAGCTGCGCGGCGATGGCGCTGACCTTCGCCGCATACGCGGCGCCTGCGGGGTGGGAGCGCCCCGTCGCCATCGCGGCCGTCGTGGCGCTCACCGCCGTCAACTGGTTCGGCGTCACACGCACCGCCGGCGCCGCGCGCGTGATCGTCGTGATCTCACTCGGTGCGCTGGCCGCGGCCATCACCGCCGCCTTCTCGGCGGGCTCCACCCCGGACTGGTTCACGGCCGAGACGGTCTGGGCGGGCGGCGGCTACGGCATCCTGCAGTCCGCCGGCCTGCTGTTCTTCGCGTTCGCCGGGTACGCGCGCATCGCCACGATCGGCGAGGAGGTACGCGATCCGCGCCGCGTCATCCCGCGGGCGATTCTGATCGCGTTCCTCATCGCGCTCACGGTGTACGCCGTGGTCGCTGTCGCGGTGCTGAGCGCACTGGGTCCCGACGCCGTCGCCGCGTCGACCGCGCCGGTCGCCGACGCCGCCGCACGGTCGGGCTGGGTGTGGATCGACGTCGTGGTGCGCATCGGCGCCGCGGCCGCCTCGCTCGGCGCGCTGCTCGCGCTCATCGCGGGAGTGAGCCGGACCGCGTTCGCGATGTCGCGCGAGCGGGATCTGCCCGGCTTGTTCGACGCCGTGCACCCGCGCTGGCACGTGCCGCACCGCGCCGAGCTCGCCGCGGCCGCGGTCGTCGTGGTGCTCGTGGCGCTCGTCGACCTCCGCGGCGCGATCGGCTTCTCATCGTTCGGGGTGCTGCTGTACTACTTCGTCGCGAACGTCGCCGCCTTCCGCCAGCGCGGCGACGCGCGGCGCTACCCGGTCGTGCTGCAGATCATCGGGGCGATCGGATGCCTCGTCCTCGCGGTGACGCTGCCGTGGGAGTCCGTCGTGGCCGGGGTGGTCGTCGTCGGGGTCGGGGTGGCGTATCGCGCCCTGCGTCTGCGACGCCGGCTCACTCCCCCGGCGTGACGGCCGGAACCCCGCGGTCCCGGACGAGGTAGATCCACGGGAAGGCCCGGCACCCCACCTCCCAGCCGTCGGCGTGCTCTGCCGCGAGCGACGCGCGCCACAGGATGCGGCGGTGCTCCCACTGCGTGTCGGTGCGCACCATGCGATGGGCGAGGGTGCCGACCTCCACCGTGCGCCAGCCCGCGCGCCCGGCGAGCTCCAGCTCGGCCATCTCGTCGAAGGCCGTCACGGGTCCGAGCCAGCGTTCCGCAGCCAGGTCGCCGACGGCGACCCGGGACGACCCGGCGCCGCCCCCGAACCGCTGCTGCGCGGCCTGGCGCGTCATCCCGAGCTCGGAGCCGATGCGCGCCCAGCTCGCGCCCCCGGCCCGCGCCGCGGTGACGGAGCTCTGGAGGATCGCCCGCACCTCGTGCTCCGCGCGCGCACCGGCAGCGACGAGGGCGAGGTGCTCGCCGTCGGTCAGCGCCTGATCGGGGCCGATGCCCGCGTCCGCGAGCACCGCACGACCGATCGCGTCGGCGAGATCGGTCACCCGCGTCCGTCCCGGCTCGGAAGCCACGTACCGCGCGACGACGGCCGGCGCAGCCCGTTGGCATAGCCCCAGAAGTACATGCCGACGGCGGCGAAGCCGATGCCCACGCCGATGACCGCACCCCCGCCGAAGCCTTCCCAGTCCAAGCCGACGCTGAGGAGCACGAGGCCGAGACCGACCACGATCGAGACGATGGCCACGCCGACGATGCGGCCAGGAGTGGCGGAACTGCGGGATGTCGAAGTGCTCATAGTGTCAACCTATTCTTGACGCGGGCTCGGCGTCAAGATTCAGTTGACATCAACCGAGCGGCTTGACCTCGAGGGCGTCCGCCGTCGTGCCCGCGCCCACCGTCGCGAAGGCGGTGTAGCCGTCGGATGCTGCGCGCTCGAGGAGCGCCTTCAGGTTCTTGGTCCGCTGCTCGAGACGCACACGCGATCCCTGGCGCACCAGCCCTGCCTTGAGCGCGAGGAGCTCCCCCTCGGAGACGCCGCGGTCGTGGACGAGGACGACGGCCGGGGCCGCAGCATCCGTCCGCTCCGCCACCAGGTCGACGATGCGCTCGAAGCCGATCGAGAACCCGACGGCGGGCACGTCCTGCCCGAGGAAACGGCCGATCATGCCGTCGTAGCGGCCGCCGCCACCGAGCGAGTAGTCGACCGAAGGATGCGCCAGTTCGAAGATCGTGCCGGTGTAGTAACCCATGCCGCGCACGAGGAACGGGTCGAACACGAGCGGGATGTCGCCCTCGAGCTCCGTCGCCGAGCCGCGCGCGGCCGCCACCGCCGCGCCGATGCCGACGAGGTGCGCGACGATCTCGTCGGGCGCGCCCTCGGGCAGCGCCTTGCGGATCTGGCGGTCGCCGTAGGGGTTGTACTCGAGGGTCATCGGACGGCGCATGAACGCCTCGAACGCGTCCACCGCGCCGGCGGTCGCGCCGCGCTCGCGCAGCTCGGCGACGATGCCGTCGGGGCCGAGCTTGTCGAGCTTGTCGATCGTGATGAGGACGCCCGGGCGCTCGTCGGACGTGAAGCCGAAGCTGTCGAGCATCCAGTCGAGGACGCGCCGGTCGTTGATGCGGATGCTGCCGCCCTCGAGCCCGAGCGCGTCGAGCGTGTCGAGCGTCGCGACCGCGAGCTCGGCCTCGGCGCGCGCGGACGCGTCGCCGATGATGTCGATGTCGCACTGCACGAACTGGCGGTAGCGGCCCTTCTGCGGGCGCTCGGCGCGCCACACCGGGGCGATCTGGATCGAGCGGAACACCGACGGCAGCTGGCCGCGGTTGGTCGCGTAGAACCGGGCGAGCGGCACCGTGAGGTCGTAGCGCAGGCCGAGGTCGGTGAGTGCCGCCGGGTCGTCGGCCGCACCGCGGATCGCGTCGGCGTCGAGGCCACGCTTGAGCACGTTGTACGCGAGCTTCTCGTTGTCGCCGCCGATGCCCGCGTGCAGCCGCGAGTACTCCTCCATGACGGGCGTCTCGATCTCGTCGAACCCGTGGGCGCGGTAGCGCTCTCGGATGACGGCGAGCACGCTCTCGCGACGGGCCTTTTCAGCGGGGAGGAAGTCGCGCATGCCGCGCGGCGGATTGACGGATGCCACGCCCCTATCTTTCCAGGTCGGATCGAGGTCACTCCTCCCGAGGGGCCGCAGGCGCTCTTTCCAGGTCCTCCGGGGTGCCTTCGGCGGCCCGGATGTCGTGCTCGAGCCGTCGCAGGCGTTCGCGCAGCGCGCGCTCAGCGTCCCAGCCGTTGGCTCGGGCGGTGGCGACGAGGTCCAGGAGCGCGTCGCCGAGCGCGGCCTCCGTCGCGGGTTCCCCGACGCCGGTCCCGCGAGAGTGCACCTGGTCGCCGAGAGGTGGGGAACCAACCGCATTCTCGTCGACGAGCTGAACTCTCGCGGTGTCGACGCCGGCCTGGGAGGCCTTCGACAGGAGCTTCTGGGCGAGTGCGAGGCTCGGCATCCGTTCGCTCACCCCGTCGAGGACCGACCGACGCTGGTGCTTCTCCGCGGCCTTCGCGGCGTTCCAGTGGATCAGCACCTCCTCCGGTGTCGTCGCGACGGCGTCGCCGAAGACATGCGGATGCCGCCGCACCATCTTGTCGGTGAGTCCGCGGGCGACGTCGTCGATGTCGAAGGGGTCGTCCTCGTCGCGCGAGGCGATCTCGGAGTGGAACAGCACCTGCCACAGCAGGTCGCCGAGCTCCTCGCGCAGCTCCTCGCGTGAGCCCTCCTCGACGGCGTCGATCAGCTCGGCGCTCTCCTCCACGAGGTAGGGCACGAGGGCGCGGTGGTCGATCTGCTGCGTCCAGACGCAGCGGTCGCGCACCGCGTGCATGACGTCTGCCGCCTCGCGGAGCGGGTCGGCCGCCCCCGGCGAGCGGGGTGCGGTCACGTCGTCACGGATGCTGCCGCCGTCCGGCGTCGATAGTGCCATGCCCGCCACGATACGAGCCCTGCGGCCAGGAGGAGCGAAATCACGGAACCCGCGAGCACGCCGAGCGTCGCCTGGTCGCGCAGCGCCGCCGCGTCGGAGAACGCGAGCTCGGAGAGCAGGAGCGACACCGTGAACCCGATGCCGCCGAGGGCGCCGGCCGCGAGCAGGTCCGCGAAGGCGAGGGGCGGGGCGCTTCCCCGGTGCCCGATGCGCAGCGAGATCCACCCGAACAGCGAGATGCCGACGACCTTGCCGACCGGCAGCGCGACCAGCACGCCCCAGAACGCGGGCGACAGCTCGGACAGCGGCACCGACGGGATGGGCACGAGCGCCGCGGAGAACGCGAACACCGGGAGCACGATGACGTTGACCCACGGCTCGAGCTCATGCCGCACACGCAGCGCCGGGCTCTGGGCCATCGCGAGCCCGAGCGCCACGCCCGCGATGGTGGCGTGCACACCCGACAGGTACACCAGAACCCACGTCGTGATCGCCAGCAGCACCAGGACGGCAGCGATCGGCACGCGACCGCGCGAGTCGAGCTGTCTGCTCAGGATGCCGAAGGCGACGACCGCGACCGCCGCCCCGGCGAGCGCCGCGACGTTCACCCCGGTCGTGAAGAGCACCGCGATGAACACGATGCCGACGATGTCGTCGAGGATCGCGAGCGCGAGGAGGAACACGCGCAGCCCCGACGGCAGCCCGCGGCCGAACACCGCGAGCACCCCGAGCGCGAACGCGATGTCGGTCGCGGTCGGGATCGGCCAGCCCGCCGTGGCATCCGATCCCCATGCCATCGCGGCGTAGATCGCGATGGGGATGAGCACGCCGCCGGCGGCCGCGATCGCGGGCTGCATCGCCTTGCGCGCCGAGTTGAGCTGGCCGGCGGTGAGCTCGTACTGCAGCTCGACCGCGACGACGAAGAAGAAGACCGCGAGCAGCCCGTCCTTGATCCAGTGCGAGAGGCTGAGCTCGAACACGCCCGGGATGCCGAGGTAGGCGTGCATCGCGTCGTCGACGGCGGGGCCCCACGCCGAGTTGGCGACGAACAGGCCGAGACCCGCCGCGAGGAGCAGGATGATCGCGGGGAAACGGGCGGAGCGGAGAAGCGACATCTGGCCTCCGGGAGGGGATCGCGGGTCGACGGGGACGTGCCGACCAGACTTCCCGGCGCTCCACGGGTCAGTGTAGCGAGCAGGTTCGAGGTATCGCCGAGCGACAGCCCCGACGGATCGTCACACAGCGTCCACCGTCACGTCGGGGAAACACCGCGCCGTTAGCCTGGAGAGATGCGTGAACTCACCCACACCGAAGCGATCGACCTCGTCGGGCGGTACGAGGCGGAGCAGGCGATCCCCGAGCAGATGCGCGGCGACGTCCGCATGCTGGGGACGCTCCTCGGTCAGGTGCTGCGCGAGAGCGGTTCGCCGGGACTGTACGAGGATGTCGAGCGCCTGCGCACCGCGACGATCCAGGCGTATACCGACGAGACGCCGGAGGCGTTCGCCCGAGCCGCCGCCATCGCCGACTCGTTCACGATCGCCCGCGCCGACGAGGTCGCGCGGGCGTTCACCGCGTACTTCCACCTCGTGAACCTCGCCGAGGAGCACCAGCGCGTGCGCGTGCTGCGCGAGCGCGACGGGCGCCCCGACCGCGAGCAGGCGACCGACTCGGTCGCCGCCGCGTTCGTGCGCCTGGCCGCCGAGGTCGGCGACGACACAGCCCTGAAGCGCCTGCAGGGCATGCGGTTCCACCCGGTGTTCACGGCCCACCCGACCGAGGCCCGCCGCCGCGCGGTGTCGACCAGCATCCGCCGCCTCGCGACCCTTCTCGAGGAGCACGACGCGTCGCTGCGCGGCGGCGCCGACGAGCGCCGCGCCGAGCGCCGCATGCTCGAGGAGATCGACACCCTGTGGCGCACCGCGCCGCTGCGGCCCGAGAAGCCCGCCCCCACCGACGAGGTCCGCGCGGTCATGGCCGTGTTCGACGACACCCTCTACACGGCGGTCCCCCACGTGTACCGCCGCGTGGACGACGCCCTGCAGGGCCCCGCCGCGGGCGGGCGCGCGCCGGTCGTGCGCCCGTTCGTGCGCGTCGGTTCGTGGGTCGGCGGCGACCGTGACGGCAACCCCTTCGTGACGGCATCCGTCACCCGCAAGGCCTCCGCGATCGCGAGCGAGCACGTGCTCATCGGCCTGGCGCGCACGACCAGCCGCATCGGCCGCACGATGACGCTCGACGCCTCGACCACGCCGCCGAGCGATGCCCTTCTCGCGCTGTGGCGGCGCCTCAAGGCGGCCGACGAGGACGCCGCGAAGGACATCGCCAAGCGCTCCCCCGACGAGCCGCACCGGCGCATCCTGCTGCTCATCGCCCGCAAGATCGAGGCGACCCGCGCCCGCAACGCCGACCTCGCCTACCGCGACCCCGAGCACCTGCTGGCCGACCTCCGCGTCGTGCAGGACTCGCTCGTGCAGGCCGGCGCGCCGCGTCAGGCCTATGGCCACCTGCAGCAGCTGCTGTGGCAGGTCGAGACCTACGGCTTCCACCTCACCGAGCTCGAGGTGCGCCAGCACTCGGCCGTGCACGCCAAGGTGCTCGCCGAACTCGAGTCGGGCGCACCGCGCAGCGAGCTCGCCGAAGAGGTGCTCGACGTCGTGCGCACCGTCGGGTTCCTGCAGGAGCGCTACGGCCCGCGGGCCGCCGGTCGGTACATCGTGTCGTTCACGCAGTCGGCCGACGACCTCGCGAACGTGCACAAGCTCGCCGCCTACGCGGTCGGACCCGACGGCACGCCGCCCGTGCTGGATGTCATCCCGCTGTTCGAGACGTTCGCCGATCTGCAGGCCGCGCCCCGCATCCTCGCCGAGATCGTCGAGCACCCCGAGTTCGCCGCACGTCTGGAGGCCACCGGGCGCCGCCTCGAGGTCATGCTCGGCTACTCGGACTCCTCGAAGGACGTCGGCCCCGTCGCCGCCAACCTCGCGCTGTACGAGGCGCAGGCGAAGATCGCCGCGTGGGCTGACGAGAACGGCATCGAGCTCACCCTCTTCCACGGTCGCGGCGGCGCCCTCGGGCGCGGCGGCGGTCCCGCGAACTCCGCGATCATGGCGCAGCCGCCGCACTCCGTCGACGGCCGGTTCAAGCTCACCGAGCAGGGCGAGGTCATCTTCGCCCGCTACGGCGATCCCGCGATCGCCATGCGCCACATCGACCAGGTCGCCGCGGCGATCCTGCTCGCGTCGTCGCCCTCGAACGAGGAGCGCAACCGCACCGCTGCGGCGACGTACGCCGACGTGGCCGCGACGATGGACGCGGCATCCCGCGAGCGCTTCTTCTCGCTCGTGAAGGCGCCCGGATTCGCGCCGTGGTTCGCCCGCGTGACGCCGATGGAGGAGATCGGCCTGCTCGCCCTCGGCTCCCGGCCGGCCCGCCGCGGCCTGTCGGTCGAGTCCCTCGAGGACCTCCGCGCCATCCCGTGGGTGTTCGCGTGGACGCAGGCGCGCATCAACCTCGCCGGCTGGTTCGGTCTGGGAACGGCGCTGGAGGCGGTCGGCGACGAGCCGCTGCTGCAGCGGGCGTACCAGGAGTGGCCGCTGTTCCGCACGCTCATCGACAACGTCGCCATGAGCCTCGCCAAGACCGACGACCGCATCGCCCTGCACTACCTCGAGCTCGGCGACCGCGACGACCTCGCGGCGCTCGTGCGCGACGAGATGCACCTCACGCGCGACTGGGTGATCCGCATCACCGGCGGGACCGAGCTGCTCGGCAACAAGCCCGTGCTGCAGCGTGCCGTCAAGATGCGCAGCCCCTACGTCGACGCGCTCTCGCTGCTCCAGTTGCGGGCGCTCCGGGCGCTCCGAGAGGCTCCCGAGGGCGCGCCGGTCGACCCCGAGCTGCAGCGCCTGCTGCTGCTGTCGGTCTCGGGTGTCGCGGCCGGACTGCAGAACACGGGCTGACCCGCACCCCGCCGCGCGTCGCAACCGGGATCGCCCAGACCCCGGCGTACCGTGGCGCCCATGGCACGGATCGTCGTCGCCGAAGTCTGCCCCTGGTGCGGGTCGCTCGATGTGCGGGCGACCGAACCGCGGTGGTTCCGGATTGAGTGGGAGCGTCGGGGCCACCTCGACGACGGCTCGGTCGACCGCCTCGAGTTCTGCTGCCGCGACTGCGGCCTCGCCTGGGACTGACGTCGAAGATTCACGGATGCTGCGGCCCGCAGCATCCGACCCGCTCGCTGTCCCCTACCGGGCGCGGCGGGGCTTCTTCGTCCCGAGCATGTACGGCAGCCCCTGGCCCACCGCCGAGAACGTGCTGCCCAGCCGCGAGCGCAGCGTGGGCTTGAGCGCCTCGGCACCGGCACCGTCCAGATCGGCCACGTCGACGAAGTAGGCGTGGACGCTGCCGATCCCCTCGAGGTCGGGGGTGATCTCGCCGACGGACGAGGGAAGGGCGGGCGCGTCGGCGGCGTACAGGTCCTCGGTGAGCAGCACGTACTCGGGGATCCCGACGGAGTTCTTGAGCAGCCGGTGGACCAGGATGACGTCGATTCCCACGAGCTTCGACCTGCCGCTGACGCTCTGCGTCGCGACATCTCCCACGTGCGCGACGAACTTCAGTTTGAGGTCTCGGGCTTGGCGGCACCCACCGCATGGGCAGAGGTTCTGCACGACATACTCGCGCTCGCGGTGGAAGGCGCGATGCATCGCGACGGCGACCTGCAGGATGTCGGCCAGCGTCGTGTCGGGGTCACGCGTCCCCGCGCGGCGCGACAGGAAGGCTCCATCGCCCTCGATCTCGACGAGTTCGAAGCCCCTGGCCGCCCGCACGATGCTCTGGAGCATCCTCGCCGTGTTGACCTCGGCGTGCGCGAGCGTCAGGCGATGCGAGCCCATGTACTCGGTGTAGCCGCCGATGTCGGCGATCAGCAGAGTCGTTCGCGAAGTCGTCATGCCTCACGTCCCTTTCGATCAGCTGTTGTCATCCGCGCTCCTCGCGTGGCCCAGGCTCGTCGAGCGGTTCGCCCGGTGCGAATCGATCCAGCTGCCGGTCGACACTCGTCGCAGCGGCCTGGGCGCTGGGCGCGTAGCCGAGCACGACCGCGGTGAACTTCTCGGACGCGAGCGCTTTGAGGCGGAGGGCCGTGTGCGCGGAGACGGTGGCCGTCCGGCGCGTTCTGCGCAGCAGCGCGATCTCGCCGAACCCCTCCCCCTCGCCGAGCGTCGCGACGACCCTCCCGTCGCCGATGACGTCGGCTGTGCCTCGCTCGATCACGTAGTAGCGATCGCCCACGTCACCCTGCGTGAACACCGGCGTCCCCGGTGCCACCTCCACGGGCTCGAGCCCGCGGGCGAGCTGCTCGATCGAGGGCAGCGGCAGGGGCTGGAACATCGGCACCCGCTGCAGAAGGGACACCTCGAGATCGAGCGCGTCGACGGATCGATCCAGGCGACGCAGCCGCCACCACGACGCCAGCGCCAGCACCGGACACACCAGGCCGATCACGACGAGCGCCGCCTCGACCCCCATCCACGCGATGACCCCCGAGGCGAGGATCGAGCCGACGCCGATCGAGATCGCCACCAGACTCTCGAGAACTCCGAACACGCGCGCCATCACCGCGTCGGGCGCCAGCCTTCCGATGAGGGTGAACCCCGCGAGGTCGATCAGTGCATTGCCGACGCCGACGAACGAGAGCAGGAACAGCGCGGCCGCCTGCTGCGGGAAGACGCCGACGAGGGCGATGGGCAGACCCCACAGGGCGACCCCCACCGCGAACCATGCGCCCAGCCGACCCGTGCCCACCAGGAGCGACGCGGCGAGCGAGCCGACCACCGCTCCCACTCCCACAGCCGCCATGAGCGCGCCGGCGCCGGACTCGCCCATCCCCAGGAGCTCGATCGCGACGACGACGGAGAAGACGGTCAGCGCCCCGCGGGTGAGCGACTGCGCCGCCGCGAGCCCGAGGATCAGCTGCAGATCGCGGCTGCGCCCGACCGCCCGCAAGCCCTCGATCGCCTCCTTCACGAGGTCCGGGCGCGGCGCCGGCGGCCGCGGCGGCGCGTCGTAGCGCACGCGGAACAGCAGGAGCGCGGCCCAGAGTGAGGCTGCGGCCGCCACCGCGAACACGATCGACACGTCCGAGAACGCGAGGACGATGGCCGCCAGCAGCGGACCGACGAGCGTCGCGACCGAATCGAGCAGCCCGCGCACGACGTTCGCGCTGGCCAGCTCGTGCCCGGTGCGGCACAGCGTGGGCAGCAGCGCCGAATGCGCGGGGCGGAAGAGGGTCGCGGCGATGGTGGACAGCACCGCGAGGGCGTAGATCATGGCGATCGGGCCCGAGAGCGCCACGACGATCGCGGCGACGGCCGTCGCCACACCCCTGAGCACCGACACCACCACGAGCACGCGCTCGCGGCGGCCCCTGTCGGCGAACGGCGACAGCACCGGCGCGAGGACGGCGGAGGGCAGCATCCGCAGCAGCCCCACCAGCCCCAGCGCGAGCGCCCCGCCGTCGTTGTACGCGACGATGCCGAGGGCGACCGTGAACGCCCATTCCGCCGTCCAGGCGCCGAGGAAGCTCAGCTGGGCGCGCCGGAGATTGGCGTTGCGCCAATTGCTCGAGAAGGCGCCCACGGCCTGATCGAGCCTCGAACGGGTCCCCAGACGGCCCATGCCGCGACTTTAGGGTCTGGCGGGCCCGAAGACCAGGGCCGCCCGTGCGGCTTCAGTCGACGCGTCGGTCGGCGGCGTGGCGCGCGAGGCTGCGGCCATACCGCTCGGTGAGCTGCACCATGAGGTCGGGAGTCTCGCGGTCGAGGCCGAAGACGTAGCCGGGGAAGTCGAGCTCGCGCTGCGCTGCCCAGATCTCCTCGTGGCGATCGGGCGGCAGGATCTGCACCGGGTCGCCGACGGCCACCCATCCGATCGGCACCGTCGACTCGACGGGGAGCGTCGTGCGCAGGTGCACGACGGCGTTGATGCGCACCTCGCTGCGCGCTCCGATGTGCGCGCCGTTGAACACGCGCGTGCCGGTCGCGAGGAAGACCTCCTCCTCGACGACCGCGCCCGAGACGCTCGCCATCGGGCCGACCAGCACGTGGTCGGCGATGTGCACCGGGTTGGTCGCGGTGGCGCGGATGAGCGCGTTCTCCATCACGATGACGTTCGCGCCGAGGGTGATCGCGCCGCCCTCGGCGGTGATCACCGCACCGTGCAGGATCTGGCTGTCGGCGCCGATCTCGACGTCGCCGCTGATCACCGCGGTCGCCGCCACGACCGCGTCGGGATGGATGTGGGGCTGTGCCCCGAGGTGCTCGAACCGCATCGTTCCTGCCTCCGACCTTCGTGGATGGGGCCAGCGTAGCCCGCCGTCACACGTCCGATCGACGCCGCGACCGTGGATAGGGTGAAGGAGCGCCACCCCCGCGCACCGCTCCACCTCGAAAGCTCCACCATGCCCTCTGCGCCCTCGACCGCGTCCGCCACCGAATCCCTCACGTCGGCGGAATCCATCCGGCTCGTCCTCGACACCGTCGAGGCCCGCAACCCGAACGAACCCGAGTTCCTGCAGGCCGTGCACGAGGTGCTCGAGTCGATCTCGCCGGTGCTCGAGGCCCACCCCGAGTTCGTCGACGGCGGCATCCTGGAGCGCCTCGTCGAGCCCGAGCGACAGATCCTGTTCCGCGTGCCGTGGGTCGACGACGCCGGCCGCCTGCAGGTCAACCGCGGCTTCCGCGTGCAGTTCTCGTCGGTGCTCGGCCCGTACAAGGGCGGCCTCCGCTTCCACCCGTCGGTGAACCTCTCGATCATCAAGTTCCTGGGCTTCGAGCAGATCTTCAAGAACGCGCTCACCGGCCAGGGCATCGGCGGCGCCAAGGGCGGCAGCGACTTCGACCCGCACGGCCGCTCGAACGCCGAGATCATGCGCTTCTGCCAGTCGTTCATGAACGAGCTCTACCGCCACCTCGGCGAGCACACCGACGTGCCCGCCGGCGACATCGGCGTGGGAGCCCGCGAGATCGGCTACCTGTTCGGCCAGTACCGCAAGGTCACCAACCGCCATGAGTCGGGCATGTTCACCGGCAAGGGCGTGCAGTGGGGCGGCGCCGAGGTGCGCACCGAGGCGACCGGCTACGGCGCCGTGTTCTTCGTCGAGGAGATGCTGGGCGTCCACGGCGAGACGCTGCACGGCAAGCGCGTGGGCATCTCCGGATCGGGCAACGTCGCGATCTACGCCATCGACAAGGCCCGCCAGCTCGGCGCGACGGCGGTCACGGCATCCGACTCGTCCGGCTACGTCGTCGACGACGCCGGCATCGACGTCGACCTCCTCCGCCAGATCAAGGAGGTCGAGCGCGCCCGCATCTCGGAGTACGCCGCGCGCCGACCGGGCGCCCGCTACGTCGAGGGCGCGCGTCCGTGGGAGGTGCCCGTCGACGTCGCGATCCCCTCGGCCACGCAGAACGAGCTCGACGAGGGCGACGCCCGTGCCCTCATCGCGAACGGCGTGCGCGCCGTCGCTGAAGGCGCCAACATGCCGACCACGCCGGACGCCGTCGACGCGTTCCGCGACGCGGGCGTGCTGTTCGGCCCGGGCAAGGCGGCGAACGCCGGCGGCGTGGCGACCTCGGCGCTCGAGATGAGCCAGAACGCCGCGCGCCAGCGCTGGAGCTTCGACGACAGCGAGGCGAAGCTCCGCGCGATCATGGCCGACGTGCACGACGCCGCGTTCCAGGCCGCCGAGCGCTACGGCCGCCCCGGCGACTACGTCGTCGGCGCCAACTCCGCGGGCTTCGAGCGCGTCGCGCACGCGATGCTCGCGCAGGGCGTCATCTGACGGATCTCACGACCCGCTGACGGGCCGGCCGCCCTCGGCCGGGTGGTCGGCCCGTCGCAGTCTCAGGCGCCCGCCGCAGCCTCGGCCGCGGCATCCGCCTTCTTCTCAGGCCACAGCTGGTCGATGAGCTGCGCCACCCACGCGATGAGCTCGTCGTCGCCCAGCGGCTCGCCGCCCGCCGACGGAAGCGGCACGACTATCGCCTCTCCCCCGGCGACGAGCTTCGCCTTGGGGTGCAGGCGCTGCAGGCGCACGCGCATGGAGTCGGGAAGGTTCGCCGGGGCGATGCGCAGGTTCGGGCCCATCGCGACGACGTCCGCGAGGCCGGCCTGTCCTGCCCGGCGGCGCAGGCGCGCGACGGCGAGCAGCCCCTCGACCTCCGACGGCGGCTCGCCGTAGCGGTCGGCGAGCTCCTCGATGACGAGGTCGATCGCACCGGGCTGCGCGGTGACGGATGCCGCGGCAGAGAGCTTCTGGTACGCCTCGAGGCGCAGCCGCTCGCTGTCGATGTAGGACTCGGGGATTCGGGCCTGTACGGGCAGCTCCAGGCGGAGCTCGGTCGGGCCCTCGGTCTCTTCGCCGCGGAAGGTCGCGACGGCCTCGCCGATCATGCGGAGGTACAGGTCGAACCCGACGCCGGCGATGTGGCCGGCCTGCTCCGCGCCGAGGAGGTTGCCGGCGCCGCGGATCTCGAGGTCCTTGAGCGCCACCTGCATGCCCGAGCCGAGGTCGTTGTTGACGGCGATCGTCTCGAGGCGGTCGGCCGCGGTCTCGCTGAGCGGCTTCAAGTCGTCGTAGAGGAAGTACGCGTAGGCGCGCTCGCGCGCCCGGCCCACGCGGCCGCGCAGCTGGTGCAGCTGGCTGAGGCCGTACTTGTCGGCGCGGTCGATGATGATCGTGTTCGCGTTCGAGATGTCGAGACCGGTCTCGATGATCGTCGTCGAGACGAGCACGTCGGCCTTGCGCTCCCAGAAGTCGTCGACGACCTGCTCGAGCTGGTGCTCCCCCATCTGCCCGTGGGCGACAGCGATGCGCGCCTCGGGCACGAGTTCGGCGAGCTCGGAGGCGACGCGCTGGATCGACTGCACGCGGTTGTGCACGTAGAAGACCTGGCCCTCGCGCAGCAGCTCACGCCGGATCGCCGCGGCGATCTGCTTGTCGTTGCGGGCGCCGACGTACGACAGGATCGGATGCCGGTCTTCCGGCGGCGTCTGCAGTGTCGACATCTCGCGGATGCCCGTGACCGCCATCTCGAGCGTGCGCGGGATCGGCGTCGCGCTCATCGCGAGGATGTCGACGTTCGTCTTCAGCTTCTTCAGCTGGTCCTTGTGCTCGACGCCGAACCGCTGCTCCTCGTCGATGATCATGAGGCCGAGATCCTTGAAGAGAACCTTCTCGGTGAGGATGCGGTGGGTGCCGATGACCATGTCGACGGTGCCGTCGGCGAGACCCGCCACGACCTCGCGCGCCTGCTTGTCGGTCTGGAACCGCGACAGGGCCTTCACCTTCACCGGGAAGCCCGCGAAGCGCTCGGTGAAGGTCTCGAGATGCTGCTTGACGAGCAGCGTCGTCGGCACGAGCATCGCGACCTGCTTGCCGTCCTGGATCGCCTTGAACGCCGCACGGACCGCCACCTCGGTCTTGCCGAAGCCGACGTCGCCCGACAGCAGCCGGTCCATCGGGATCGGCTTCTCCATGTCGGCCTTGATCTCGTCGATCGTCTGCAGCTGGTCGGGCGTCTCGGCGAACGGGAACGCCTCCTCCAGCTCGCGCTGCCAGGGGGTGTCCGGACCGAAGGCGTAGCCCTTGGCCGCCATGCGCGCCGAGTAGAGCTTGACCAGCTCGACCGCGATGTCGCGCACCGCGCGCCGCGCCTTGCTCTTGGCCTGCGCCCAGTCGCTGCCGCCCATCTTCGACAGGCTCGGCGCCTCGCCGCCGACGTAGCGCGACAGCAGGTCGAGCTGGTCGGTGGGCACGTAGAGCTTGTCGCCCGGGTAGCCGCGCTTGGACGGCGCGTACTCGAGCACGAGGTACTCGCGCATGCTCTTGACCGCGTTGCGGCCGCCGCTGGACACTTCGCGCTGCTGCAGCTCGACGAACTTTCCGATGCCGTGCGTCGCGTGCACGACGTAGTCGCCCGCAGTGAGCTTGAGGGGGTCGACGACGGCCTTGCGGCGTGACGCGAGCTTCTTGACGACGCGCGTGTCGCCGCCGATCGTGCGGCCGTAGAACTCGGACTCGGTGAGCACGGCCAGCTTCGCGTCGGGCGCCTCGAAGCCGCGCTCGAGCACGCTCACGACCACGTGCGCGATGCCGGGCTCGGGAGCCTGCAGCACCTCGTCGACCTTGCGTGCGGCGATGCCCCGCTCGGCGAGCACGTCGCGGGCGCGCTCCACGAGTCCGGCACCGGATGCTGCCACCACGACCCGCCAGCCGTCAGCCAGCAGTGCGCCCACATGGTCGGTGGCGCCCTCGACGTTGCCCTGGAACGACGGCACAGCAGACCCGGGAACCCGGATGGCGGCCGCGGCCTCGAGCGCGACGTCGATGTCGTCGTCGAGGAGCCCCTCGGCGACAGCATCGGCCTGTCCGGAATCGAAGGCGCTCAGCGTCCACCAGACGCCGCGGCGATCGCGGGCCGCCTCGCGGAGCTCGGGCAGGCTCAGGAAGTCGCCGGCACCCAGGTCGATCGGGGTGCTCGCGCCGGCCGTCGCGGCGCTCCACGCGGCGTCGAGGAACTCGCGGTTGGTCTCGCCGAGGGTGATCGCGCGCGTCACGGCGCGCTCGGGGTCGAGGAGCGCGACCGCGGCGCCCTCCGGCAGATAGTCGACGAGGGTGACGAGGCGATCGACGACGGCCGGGAGCAGCGACTCCATGCCCTCGACCGGGATGCCCTCCGACATCTTCTCGAGCATGCCCGCGAGGCCGGGGAACTCTTCCTTGAGCTGTCGGGCGCGGCCGCGCACGGCCTCGGTCAGCAGCAGCTCGCGACTCGGCAGGAGCGTGACCTCGCGCACCTCTCCCGGCAGCGACCGCTGGTCGGCGACGGAGAACGCGCGCATCTCGTCGACCTCGTCGCCGAAGAACTCGACGCGATACGGGTGCGGCGCGGTCGGCGGGAAAACGTCGAGGATGCCGCCGCGCACGGCGAACTCGCCACGGCGGGACACCATGTCGACGCGGTGATACGCGAGTTCCACGAGACGCGTGGACACATCGCCGAGGTCGTGGCCGCGGCCTCCCACCACGAGTTCGACGGGATCCACCTCGGTGAGTCCCGCAGCGAGCGGCTGGATCGCGCCACGCACCGACGCCGTGATGACCAGCGGCGTCGCGGCATCCCAGCGCGCGATGCGCGTGAGGATGTCGAGGCGCGCACCGACCGTCTCGGCACTCGGGCTGAGGCGCTCGTGCGGCAGCGTCTCCCACGCGGGGAAATGCAGCACCTCGGCGCCCGGCAGGAGCGCGCCCAGCGCGGGGCCGAGCGACTCGGCGCGGCGGCCGGTCGGTGCGACGAGCAGCACGATCGGCGGCTTGCCCGCCGCACGGCGACGCTCGAGCAGAGCCGCGAGGAGGGGAGCGTCGAGTCCTTCGACGAGCGAGAAGTCGGCATCTACGGATGCCGCGGCCAGCGCGTCCCGGAAAGGCTCAGCCTGTTCGAGGGCGCGCACGATCCCGGGAACTGTCACCGCACGAGTCTACGACCCGCCACGGACACGGAGATCCGCAGCGGTGCGGCCCCGCTCCTAGGATGAGGCTGTGAGCCAGCCCGACGCACCGCAGACCCCGCCCGCTCAGCCCGGCGGCTGGGCGCCGCCCGGAGCGGCGCCGTTCGGGGCGCCGACGAGCGAAGCTCCCGCGCCCGGATATCCGGGTGCCGCGGCCGCGACCCCGCAGGGATGGGCGACTCCCCCGGCAGGTGCATACGCGCCGCCACCCGGATACGCGCCGCCGCCGGCGGGCTATCCGGTGGCGCCGGCGGCAGCATCCGCCATCGCATACGGTGCCCCTGCTCCCGGGAAGCGCAGCAGCGCACTCGGGTTCGTCGCGCTCGCGCTCGCACTCGTCGCCACGATCGGCGCGAGCCTGTTCGCCGCGATCGCGAGCTTCAACATCGGGCTCGGCGCCGGCCGCGAGATCTCGTCACGGCCGTTCACCGGCGACTTCGACTGGTCGGTCCTGACGCCCGTGCGCGACTGGGTGCTGATGGGCGAGGTCTCGTTCTGGGTCGGCACCGCGATCGGCGTGTGGGCCCTCGTGCAGGGGATCATCGCGGTCGTCAAGGGACGCGGCCGCGGCGCCGGCATCGCGGCGGTCGTCATCGCCGCCCTCGGCCCGATCGCCTTCGGCGCCGTCGTGCAGGGCTTCCTCACCGCGGGCCTCGCCGCCGGAACCGGCATCGGCGGCTGACCCGGCTCGATACCCCGAGCGACAGCATCCGCTCCCCTCTCGCTCCTCATCTGAGGACGTGAGCCGGAATGCGGAGTGAAACGCCTGGGTCGGCCCGCATCTCGGCACTCGTCCTCAACTGAGGAAGCGAAAGACCCGAAGCTGGTCGGGCGGCGGCGCGCGCGGGCAGAGTCAGACGCGGGGTGCGTGGTGCTTCTGCTGGGTGGCGAGGAGACCCTCGGCCACGAGCTGCTCGACCGCGTCGGCGGCGTCGCCGACGAGGATCGGAAGGTTCTTGCGCTCGGTGGCGCCGAACGGGTCGAGCACCCAGTCGGCGGGGTCCTGGCGGCCGGGAGGGCGGCCGATGCCGACCCGCACGCGCGGGAACTCCGGTGTGTCGAGCGCCTTCGCCACGTCGCGCACGCCGTTGTGACCGCCGTGGCCGCCGCCGATCTTCAGCTTGATCGTGTCGAACGGGATGTCGAGCTCGTCGTGCACGACCACGACGTGGTCGGCGTCGATGCCGTAGAACTTCGCGAGCCCCGCGACGGGTCCGCCGGAGACGTTCATGAAGGTGTTGGGCTTGGCGAGGATGATCTTGGGTCCGCCGGGGCGCAGCCAGGTCTCGACGACGCGGGCGTTCGCCTTGTGCGCCTTGAACGACTCGCTGCGCCGGCCGGCGAGCTCGTCGACGACGAGCTGCCCCACGTTGTGGCGCGTGAGCTCGTAACGGGGGCCGGGGTTGCCGAGCCCCACGATCAGCCACGTGTCTGCCATGTCATCCATCCTGCCCGAGCCCGCGCCGCGTCGTCGGCGCAGAGCCCTCGTGAAACGCAGCGAGGGGGTGCGGCATCCGCACCCCCTCGCCGGAAAGCGATCCGATCGCTCGGCGTCCGATTACTCGGCGGCGGCCTCCGCGGCCTCCGACGCCTCCGCCTGCTCGGCGGCGACCTCGGCGTCGGCCTCGGCGATCTCCTCCTCGGCGGCGATCGCCGCCGCGGGGACGGCGATGGCGACGACGAGCAGCTCGGGCTCGGCGGCCAGCGTCGCACCCTTCGGGAGCTTCAGCTCGGCGGCGGTGATGTGCGTGCCCTCTTCGAGGCCCTCGACGTCGACCTCGATGTGCTCGGGGATGTGGGTCGCCTCGACCTCGAGCGCAACCGAGGTGGCGTCGAGGTTGACGATCGTGCCGGCGGCAGGCTCGCCCAGGACGACGACGGGGACGTCGACCTGGATCTTCTCGCCCTTCTTCACCACGAGGAGGTCGATGTGCTCGATGATCTGGTGCACGGGGTCCTTCTGGACGTCCTTGACCAGCGTCAGCTGCTCCTTGCCGTCGAGGTCGAGCTCGAGCACGGCGTTGGCGCGACGGATGAGCAGCGAGACCTGGTGGCCGGGCAGCGCGACGTGCACGGGGTCGGTGCCGTGACCGTAGATGACGGCGGGGATCTTGCCGGCGGCGCGGAGGCGGCGGGCGAAGCCCTTGCCGAAGTTCTCGCGGACCTCGGCCTGGACCTTGGTGTCGGGCTCGTTGGACATGGGTTCTCCTTGCGGGCGCAGTGCCCTTATCTGAGGCGGCGCGTAGCCGTTCCGAATCGGCCTGCGCGGTGGCGGGCCCGGGTATTGGGGATGTCTTCGACTCGAACGCGCGCGCGTGAGGAAAGCCCGTGGGCCGGCATCACCGCGTCGATCACGGATGCCGCAGCCCGCCGTCATCGACGGGCGCGAGGCATCCCTCGCCGAAGTTCGGACAAGAGTCTACCAGCGCCCCCGCTACGATGAAGAACGCACCTGCTTCCCGCTCACACGGAGGACCCCATGGACTACGGCTTCGCTAGCCACGCTCTACTCTGGCTCATCGGCGCCATGGCCGCCGTCGGCGCTCTCGGCACGGTGCTCGCGTTCTGGAGCCTCGGCCGCCAGGGCTACCGCAAGGACTGACTTCGCCGCCCGGGTGCTGAGCGCTAGAGCTCCTCGGGCCTCCCGGCGAGGTCGTCCCCGACGGCCTCGTCCATCGCGGCATCGGATTCGCTGACGATCCGCGACATCGCTTCGAACGCCGCGTCCGCCTCACCGCTCGCGACTGCGAACGCGACGTCGCGATGCCAGCGCACCGCATCGGGGTTCGCCTCGTGCGGCATCAGCGCGTGACGCGTGCGACCTTCGAGAACCGCCTGCACCACTCCCCCGAGCACCCCGAGCATCGGGTTCCCGGACGCGCTCAGCAGCGTGCGGTGGAACCGTACGTCGGCGTCGAGGTACTCGGCCTCCGCCGCCTGCTGGTCATGACGCGCCATGCCCAGCGCCGCCGCCACGAGCTCCTGGCGCTGCGCATCGGTCGCGTTGGTGGCCGCGAGCCGCGCCGCGAGCGGTTCGACCGCGCCGCGCAGCTCGCCCAGCTCGTGCAGCTGGCGCGCGCGCCCGGGCCCGTCGAGGCGCCACGCGATGATCTCGGGGGCGTAGACGTTCCACTGCTCCACCGGCAGCACCTCGATGCCCGCCTTGCGGCGCACCTGGACGAGACCGAGGGACTCGAGGACCCTGACCGCCTCGCGCGCCGCCGATCGCGAGGCGCCCGAGGACTCCGCCAGCTCAGTGGTCAGCAGGCGCGATCCGGCGGGGTGCTCGCCGTGCACGATCGCGGCGCCGAGCCGCTCGACGAGGGCGTCGTGAACCGGGCTGCCGTGAAGTGTGTCGGCCATGGTCCGATTGTGCCCCACACGCTTCGTGTCGTCCGACATTCGAGCATCATTCGCTTTTTATGTCGTACATATTGACAGTCGAGGACTATCACGTCAGACTAAACGGCATCCTCGGGTCAAAGACTGACCCCGTTTCGATCAAGGACGCTCATGGATCTCTCCGGACTTCTCTCCCTGCCGGCCGCCGCGGCCGAAGTGACCCCCGTCGGCCCGCCGTGGCAGCTGCTCACGGCCGCCGTCATCGGCATCGCGATCATCGTGGTGCTGATCACCTGGCTGAAGGTTCACCCCTTCCTCGCCCTGATGATGGGCGCCATCGCCACCGGGATCATCGCCGGGTTCGAACCCGGCAAGACGATCGTCAGCTTCACCACGGGCTTCGGCGCGACGATGGGCGGCGTCGGCATCCTCATCGCCCTCGGCGCCATCTACGGCAAGCTGCTGGCCGACTCCGGCGGTGCCGACCGCATCGTCGACACCCTCGTCGCCCGCGCCACACCCCGGAGCCTCCCCTGGATCATGGGCTTCATCGGCGCCATCATCGGCCTGCCGATGTTCTTCGAGGTCGGACTCGTCCTGCTCGTCCCGGTCATCATCCTGGTCGCGCGCCGTTCGGGTCTGCCGCTCATGAAGATCGCGATCCCGGCGCTCGCGGGCCTGTCCGCCATGCACGGCCTCGTGCCGCCGCATCCCGGCCCGCTCGCCGCCATCGACATCCTCGGCGCCAACCTCGGCCTCACCCTCGCCCTGGGCGTGCTGATCGCCATCCCCGCGGTGATCGTGGCCGGCCCCCTGTTCTCGGGTCTCGCCGCTCGCTGGGTACGCGTTCCCGTGCCCGATCTGTTCGTCACCGCCGAGGACGAGGGCGAGCAGCAGACGCGGCGCCCGTCGTTCGCCGCCACCCTCGCCAGCATCCTGCTGCCCGTCGTGCTCATGCTCGCCCGCGCGATCGCCGACATCGTCGCGCCCGGCTCGACCGCCCCCGCCAAGGCCATCATCGACTTCCTCGGCACGCCCGCGATCGCGCTCCTCATCGCCGTCATCGTCGGCTTCTTCGTGCTCGGCGGCGGAGCCGGATTCGGCCGCGCCGAGATCGCGAAGTCGGTGGGCTCGTCACTGGGACCGATCGCCGGCATCCTGCTCATCGTCGGCGCCGGCGGCGGATTCAAGCAGGTGCTCGTCGACACCGGCATCGGCGACGTCATCGCGAACCTCATCGCCGAGTCGGGTCTGTCGATCCTCTTCCTCGCCTGGCTCGTGGCCGCCGTCATCCGCGTCGCCACCGGATCCGCCACTGTCGCCACGATCACCGCGGCCGGCATCCTCCAGCCGCTCACCGTGGGTCTCGACCCGGCGATGTCGGCACTCCTCGTGCTCGCGATCGGCTCGGGATCGGTCTTCCTCTCGCACGTCAACGACGCGGGCTTCTGGCTCATCAAGGAGTACTTCGGTCTCAGCATCCCGCAGACGCTCAAGAGCTGGACGGTTCTCGAGTGCCTCATCTCGGTCGTCGGTCTGCTCGGCGTCCTCGCCGTCAGCGTGTTCGTATGAGCGGGGAAGGGAGAACTCGGATGCTGTCGACCCCAACGATCCTCGTTCTGATGGGTCCGTCCGGCACCGGCAAGTCCACCGTCGGGGCCATGCTGTCCGGCAGGCTGGGATGGCCGTTCCAGGAGGGCGACGACCTCCATCCGGCCGCCAACGTCGAGAAGATGCGGCGCGGTCACGCTCTGACCGACGCGGACCGGATCCCGTGGCTCGAGCTCGTCGCCGCATGGATCGACGAGCGCCGCGCGGCCGGTGAACCCGGGATCATCACCTGCTCGGCGCTCAAGCGCAACTATCGCGACATCCTCCGCCGCGACAACGTCACATTCGTGAACTTCACGGGAGATGCGGCGGTGGTGCGCGACCGCATGATGCGGCGACAGGGGCACTTCATGCCCCCGGCACTGCTCGACTCCCAGTTCGCGACGCTCGAGGCGCCGGGGCGCGACGAGCAGGCGATCGACGTCGACATCGCGCTCACCCCCGAGGACCAGGCCGCGCTCGTCGCGTCGGCGCTCCGACTCGAGGGTTCATGACGCTCCGGCGGTGACCGACAACACTCCCGGGCTAGGCTCGTCACGTCAGCCGCGAGCAGCCACACCCGGACCCGCTCACAACCGGCCTCGCCGCCGCGTGAGCACTCGGCCATGCCGTGTAACACGGACGCGCCAGACTTTAGGCTGAAAAGACGACTTAACCCCAGGAGTGCGTGTGTCTTCCGACAATCCTTCAGCGACCGCCAACCCGAGCCAGACCAACATCTCGACGGATCAGGACCAGGCGCCTGACGAGGCGACGCAGGCGCACGAGGCTGCGCCGGCACCCGAGGACGTCGAGCGTCCCACTCCCGAGGCGGAGGGCCCCGAGGCCGTCGCCGCCGCGACGGCGAACATCGGCGTGGTGGGTCTTGCGGTGATGGGGTCGAACCTCGCGCGCAACCTCGCCAGCCGCGAGGGCAACACGGTCGCGGTGTACAACCGCAGCCGGTCCAAGACCGACGAGCTGACCACGGCTCACCCCGAGGCCGAGTTCGTCCCCGCGTTCTCGTACGAGGAGTTCGCCGCGTCGCTGCAGAAGCCGCGCGCCGCGATCATCATGGTCAAGGCCGGCCGCCCGACCGACGCGGTCATCGACTCGCTGGTCGAGGTGTTCGAGCCCGGCGACATCATCGTCGACGGCGGCAACGCCCTCTTCACCGACACCATCCGCCGCGAGAAGGCCGTCCGCGAGACGGGCATCAACTTCGTCGGCGCCGGCATCTCCGGCGGCGAGGAGGGCGCGCTCAACGGCCCCTCGATCATGCCCGGCGGCTCGGACGAGTCGTGGGTCACCCTCGGCCCGATCCTGAAGTCCATCGCCGCGGTCGCCGAGGGCGAGCCGTGCGTCACGCACGTCGGCCACGACGGCGCCGGCCACTTCGTGAAGATGGTGCACAACGGCATCGAGTACGCCGACATGCAGCTCATCGCCGAGGCGTACGACCTGATCCGCCGCGGCACCGGCAAGACACCGGCCGAAATCGCCGAGGTCTTCGCCGAGTGGAACCAGGGCGAACTCGAGTCGTACCTCATCGAGATCACCGCCGAGGTGCTCCGCCAGGTCGACGCCGCCACCGGCCGGCCGCTCGTGGACGTCATCCTCGACCAGGCCGGCGCCAAGGGCACCGGCGCCTGGACCGTGCAGACCGCGCTGTCGCTCGGCGTGCCCGTGTCGGGCATCGCCGAGGCCACCTTCGCCCGCTCGCTGTCGTCGCACCCCGAGCAGCGCGAGGTCTCGCGCGACCTGCCCGGCCCCGAGGAGGGCCTCACCGTCGACGACGCCGACGCGTTCATCGAGGACGTGCGCCTCGCCCTCTACGCGTCGAAGATCGTCGCGTACTCGCAGGGCTTCGACGAGATCCGCGCCGGCGCCGCCGAGTACGACTGGACCATCGACCTCGGCGCCGTGTCGAAGATCTGGCGCGCCGGCTGCATCATCCGCGCCCAGTTCCTCAACCGCATCGCCGACGCCTACGACGCCCAGCCCGAGCTGCCCGTGCTGCTCACCGCGCCCTATTTCGTCGAGGCCCTCGGCCGCGCGCAGGGCGCGTGGCGCCGGATCGTGTCGGCCGCCGCGGGCGCCGGCATCCCCGCCCCCGCGTTCTCGTCGTCGCTGTCGTACTACGACGGCCTGCGCGCCGAGCGCCTGCCCGCCGCCCTCATCCAGGGCCAGCGCGACTTCTTCGGCGCCCACACCTACAAGCGCATCGACAAGGAAGGCACCTTCCACACCCTGTGGTCGGGCGACCGCACCGAGATCGAAGCCGAAGACACCCACTGACGCATCGAGCGAACGTCCGAGGGCGGATCCCCATCATGGGGATCCGCCCTCGGCGTC
>NZ_JBKFBD010000025.1:0-78897 GCF_053345975.1 Microbacterium sp. C23T
AACGGAGTCGGCACGCTCGGCACGGGCACGCGCTCCGCGGCCGCGGGGGCCACGAGCCTCGCCGCCGGCGCGAGCCAGGCCGCGGACGGCGCGGCGCGGCTGGCGGCCGGCGCGCAGACCCTCGCGACGGGCGTCGGCGCGGCGCACAAGATCTCCGGCGACCTCCTGGCGGGAGCGACCACGATGCGCGACAAGCTCTCTCCGGCGGTCACCGACGACGTGAAGGCGCTGGCCGCCGGAAAAGAACTGATCCAGGGAGCCGCTGCAGGCGCCCCGGTGAACTCGCAGAAGCTCGCCGACGCGCTTGCGGCGCTCGCCGCGGCGAGCCCCACCGAGCAGATGCAGCAGCTCAGTGCCCTCGCCACCGGGCTCGACAAGCAGGTGGACGGCATCGCCGGCGCCGCGGGCGCGGCTCCGCTGCTGGCGGCCGGCGTCATCGATGCCTCGGGCGGCGCGCAGCAGCTCGCCGGCGGGCTGAATGCGCTCGTCCACGGCGACCAGGCCAAGGGATGGCCCGGAACCGCCGGGCTCGCCGACCCTGCGAAGGGTGCGCCCTTCCTCGCCGCGAACGCGCAGTCGCTGAGCGCCGGGACCGAGCAGGTGCGCAACGGCGCGGCCGCGCTCGCGGCCGGCACCCAGTCGCTCGTGAGTGGTGTCGCCCGCCTCGACGCGGGGTCGCAGAACCTGAGCGGCGGGGCGACGACGCTCTCCGAGGGTGCGGCGACGCTCGCGGCCGGAACGGACGCGCTGTCGTCCGGCGCCACGGACCTGTCGACAGGGGCCACCGCGCTCGCCGAGGGCGCCGGCACACTGGCCGCGGGGTCGCAGCAGCTCGCGGACGGCAGCGACACACTCGCCGCGGGTGCGACCGCGCTCGCCGACGGCAGCGGCCAGGTCGCCGACGGCTCCGACACGCTGGCCGCGGCGACCGCGGCGACGACCCCGAACGTGCTGCCCTGGATGCTCGGACTCGCACTCGCCGGGCTCATCGCCCTCGGGCTCTGGATCGGCCACCGCGTCAGCCACCGCGCACGGGTCGCCGGCGCGGAGGCAGCGCTGGCCTGAGCGGGTCGGACTCGCGAAGGCGGGAGACGGGTGCCGCAGCATCCGTCTCCCGCCTTCGCAGCCGACGCGGCCGCTCGGGAGTCATGACACGCGGCATCGGTCCGTCCACTCCGCGTGTCGTGCCACCCCAGCTCTCGCGTCAGCCGAGCCCGAGCCCGCCGTCGGTCGACAGCACCTGGCCCACGACCCATGCACCGTCGGGCGTCGCGAGCCAGCCGATGAGTCGCGCGGGATCGGCGGGCTCGCCGTAGCGGCCGAACGGCGTCGACCGCATCCATTCCGCGATCTCATCGAGCGGCCGATCGGTCGTCTCGGGGTCGAGATAGCCGGTGTTGACCGGCCCCGGATCGATCGTGTTGAGGATGATGCCGAGGTCGAGCAGCTCGGCCGCCACCGTCTTCGTGACGCCCGCGAGCGCCGCCTTGCTCGCCGCGTAGGCGACCTCACCGCGCATCGGGCCGTGGATCTGGCCCGACGTCATCCAGAACACGCGCCCGGTCGGCTCGGAGAACGGCCCCCGCCGCTCGACGCGCTCGCCCGGTCTCGCGGCGGGGCCGTCGCCCGCGTGCAGTGCCGCGAACTCGCGCGTCAGCAGCAGCGTCGACCGCGTGTTGGTCTGCCAGAAGGCGTCCAGCCGCTCGGCCGTCATGTCGAGGATCGAACCGTCGTCGCCCGACTGCGCGTGGTTGCACACCAGGATGTCGAGCCGCCCGGTCAACGCCCGCGCGGCCTCGATGACGAGGGGGACGGATGCTGCGTCCCGCAGGTCCGCGCTGATGTCGCCGAGCTGCGCGCCCGGCGCGAGCTCCGCACGCAGACCCTCGCGCACGGCGTCGAGGTCGTCGCCGCCCCACGGCAGGCGGGTGTCGTGCGGGCGGTAGTGGTGGAGGAAGACGTCGGCGCCGAGGCGCGCGAACCGGGTGGCGACGGCGAAGCCGATGCCGCGACGGCGCGAGACGCCGGTGACGAGGGCGGTCTTGCCGGCGAGCGGCAGGGACGACGAGGAGGGGAACATGCGATGCCTTTCGAGGACGCCAGCACGCGGCATCCATGATTCTGCGTCCGACGGATTCGTCGGCCGGCGTGGTGACGGAGACGGGGTCACAGGCATTGCATGCGACGAGGCTAGCGGATCGCCCGACCCGGAGCTCGGCAGCTGCTGCTCTTTCCTGCGACTGCGGCGTCGCGCGACGCCGCACTCGCCGGAAACTGCAGCGGTCGCGCACGGGAAGCGGCGTTGTCGGCAATGATGGCGTCATGCCGACCTACGTGGCGTTCCTCCGGGCGATCAACCTCGGGGCGAACCGGAAGTTCCCGAAGGCCGACATCGTGCGGGTGGTCGAGGGGATCGGGTTCACCGACGTCGAGACGCACATCAACACCGGCAACGTGCGGTTCACGACGCCGATGCGCTCGCGGGCGAAGATCGAAAAGGCGCTCGAGGACGCGTTCGCCGCGGATCGCGGGTTCGAGGTTCCGACGATGGTGTTCACGACCGCCGAGCTGAAGGCGATCGCCGCTGAAGCGGCGGCTCTGGGCGAGGAGAACCCGGGGCTCGAGCGGCACTACGTCTATCTGCTCAAGGACGAGCTGCCGAAAGAGACCGTGGCGCGCATCACGGAGTTGGCGACGGATGCCGGGAGCATGGTCGTCAGCGGACGCGCGGCGCACGCCCTGCTCGGGCCGGGGTACCAGGCCGGCAACGTCGATCCGCTCCGCGCGGCGAAGCTGCTCGGCGTCGCGACCAACCGCAACCTCAACGTCATCGCGACCCTCGCCGACAAGTGGTGCTGAGCGCGCGGTGTCGTGGCTTCACCGTCTCCTCAATTGAGGACCGGAGCCGGAATGCGGACCCGACTCCGGCGCGCCGCTCCTCATCTCGGCCCTGATCCTCAATTGAGGATGCCGGGAGGCTCCTCCACACAACCCGGGGAAACGGGTTCGGCTCGGGTTGTGCACCGGGGAGGGCGCGCGGGGGACCGCGTCGGATCCCGCGGCTACCCTGGGACGGGTGACAATCCCCCAGGGCGACCCGTACGCCGACCTCGCGTGGGAGCCCGAGTTCGCTCCTCCGCCCGACGATTCGTGGGCGCCGCCGGAGGACGGATGGATGCCTCCGCCCGATCCGCTGGCGGGCGGCTCGACATCGATCGACCCGTTCGCGGGAGCCGGCCCTCCCCGGGACTTCACGGGCGCCGACGCGGCCACCGTGCTGCGCGAGGTGTACGGGTACGACGCGTTCCGCGGTGAGCAGGGCGCGATCGTCGATCATGTCATCGCGGGCGGCGACGCCGTCGTGCTGATGCCCACGGGTGGCGGCAAGAGCGTCTGCTACCAGGTTCCGGCGCTCGCACGCCCGGGTACGGGGCTCGTCGTGAGCCCGCTCATCGCCCTCATGCACGACCAGGTCGACGCGCTCGTCGCCAACGGCGTGCGCGCCGCGTACCTCAACTCGACCCAGGCGCCGCCGGAGCGCGCGGCCGTCGAGCGCGCGTACCTCGCGGGCGAGCTCGACCTGCTCTACGTCGCCCCCGAGCGGCTCAACACCGAGGCGACGCTGCGATTCCTCGCGCGCGGACAGCTCAGCGTCATCGCGATCGACGAGGCGCACTGCGTGTCGCAGTGGGGCCACGACTTCCGCCCCGACTACCTGGCGTTGGGCGCCCTCGCCGAGCGGTTCCCCGGGGTGCCGCGCCTGGCTCTCACCGCGACGGCGACCCCCGCGACGCACCGCGAGATGACCGAACGCCTGCAGCTGCCGCAGGCGCGCCACTTCGTCTCGAGCTTCGACCGGCCGAACATCCAGTACCGCATCGAGGCCAAGTCCGACCCGCGGCGCCAGCTCGTCGCCTTCATCCGGTCACAGGGATCCGGCGCGGCGGGCATCGTCTACGCGCTCAGCCGCAAGTCCGTGGAGCAGACGGCCGAGTTCCTCTCGGCGCAGGGCGTCGACGCGCTCCCGTACCACGCGGGCCTTCCCGCCGAGACGCGTGCCGCGAACCAGTCCCGGTTCCTCCGCGAGGACGGCGTCGTCATGGTCGCGACGATCGCCTTCGGCATGGGCATCGACAAGCCCGACGTCCGTTTCGTCGCGCACATCGACCTGCCGAAGTCTGTCGAGGGCTACTACCAGGAGACCGGCCGAGCGGGCCGTGACGGCGAGGCATCCGTCGCGTGGATGGCCTACGGACTCGGCGACGTGGTGCAGCAGCGCCGCATGATCGACCAGTCACCGGGCGACCGCGCCTTCAAGACCCGGCTCGGCCAGCACCTCGACGCCATGCTCGGTCTCTGCGAAACGGTCGGATGCCGCCGCCAGAACCTGCTCGCCTACTTCGGCGAACTCTCCGGCCCGTGCGGCAACTGCGACACCTGCCTCGAGGCGCCCGACACGTGGGACGGGCTCGTCCCCGCGCAGAAGCTCCTCTCGACGATCGTGCGCCTGCAGCGCGAGCGCGGTCAGGCGTTCGGCGCCGGTCACCTCGTCGACATCCTCCGCGGCGCTTCGACCGACCGCATCCGGCAGCAGGGCCACGACCAGCTCTCGACGTACGGGCTCGGCGCCGATCTCAGCGATCAGGACTGGCGCAGTGTCATCCGGCAGCTGCTGGCCCGCGGCATCCTCGTCGCCCGCGGCGAGTACGGCACGCTCGCGCTCGGTGAGTCCGCGACCGGCGTGCTGCGCGGCGAGACGCCCGTGCCGCTGCGTCGCGACGTGATGGGCCGCTCCGGCGGCGTCGCGCGCGTGCGCAAGACCACCGCTCCCGAGACGCTCGACCCCGCGAACGCGGGCCTCTTCGAGGCGCTCCGCGCGTGGCGCGCCGGCGTCGCGAAGGAGCTCGGCGTGCCGGCGTACATCGTGTTCGGCGACGCGACCCTGCGCGCCCTCGCCGAGCGCCGGCCCGAGAGCCTCGCCGACCTCGACGGCGTCTCTGGCATCGGCGCCAAGAAGCGCGAGGCCTACGGCGAGGCCGTGCTCGCGGTGGTCGCCGCCGCCTGACCCGTCACCGGGGCAGCACGTCGTCGAGGTGCGCCGTGAGCTCGGCCGCGACATCAACGGACGAGCGGTCGTAGAGCCACTGGTACTGCAGGCCGTCCCAGAGCGCGGTGAGCCAGAGAGCCTCGAACTCGGGGTCGCGGTGGGAGGGCAGGTCGCCGTCCTCCTGGGCGGCGCGGAACAGCGCGGCGACGTGATCCACCACACCGCGGAAACGCTCCTCGAAGTACGCGTGCGCGGGATGGTCGGCGGGCACGGCCTCGCACGACAGCACGGCGTAGACCTCGATGAGGCCCGGCGCCGTCGCGGCGTTGACGGTCGCGCCGCGAGGGAGGCCGCGCAGCTCCTCGACCGCACGGTCGGCGGGAACGTAGTCCGCGCGCGACTCGATCTGCTGGTCGCGGTGACTCAGCACCGCGCTCAGCAGCTCCTCCTTCGACGCGAAGTAGTGCAGCAGCGTCGACTTCGACACCCCGACCCGCTCGGCGATGTCGCGCAGGCTGGTGTCGCCGTAGCCCTCCTCGGCGAAGAGCGCCGTGGCGCCGTCGACGATGAGCGCGCGGCGCTCGCGGCCCACGCGATAGCCCGAGGGCGCAGCATCCGTTGACGCGAAGGAGGGCATCGGGGGCACCGGCGCCGCCGTCGAGGCGGGTGGGGGATCGTCGGCGTCGCGCCAGCCGACGGGCAGGGCGAGCGACGCCTCGTACGTCTCGAGGGTCTCGCCGATGTCGACCTGCTCGGGGAGGTACTGCGCGAGCAGCTGGAGCCCGTCCCACGCGGCGGCGATGCGCACCGCCTCGCCCGCCGGGTCGCGGTCGGCCGCCACGATGTCCTGCGTGATCGCCTCGTCGATGGCGTCGATCGACAGCTCACGGAGGCGCGCGTATCGGTCGCGCATGATCTCGTGCGCGGGGTGACGGGGAGTGGATGCCTCGCCCGTGAGCGCGGCGAAGAGCGCCAGGTATCCGGGCACGGTCTCGTTGCGGCGGGCGAGCTCGCTGTAGGCGAGCGTGCCGGGGTCTTCGGCCGCGAGCCGCTCGAGCATCTCGGTCTCGTTGTCGCGCTCGAAGAGGTCGACGACCGCGGCGAGCACCTCGTCCTTCGTGGCGTAGTGCCGGAGCAGCCCGGGGTGACTGATGCCGGCGGCGGCCGCGATGTCGCGGAGCGACGTGGCGCGGTACCCGCGGGTGACGAACGCGTCGTGCGCCGCGGCGACGATCGCGGCGCGGGTCTGCTCGGTGCGGGCGGTGCGCACGGTGCCGGGTGCGGTCGTCGTCACGTCGTCACCGCCTCCCCGCGCTCGCCTGCGCCCATCCTATCCTCGTCGATTACCACACGGTCGAATTTCAGTTACCAAACGGTCGGGTTTCATGTACGCTCGTGCCTGGACGCGCGTCGGAGTCGACCGCGTCGCACCCGAGAAAGGACTCCGATGACAGAGATGTCGCCCGCCGCGACGGTTGCCGCCGCCGGCACCACCGGCTTCAAGGCCCCGGGCACGACGCCCGAGAAGACTCCCCGGGGCTACACCCCCGGCCTCGCCGCGGTGAACTTCGGCGTCTATCTCGCCCTGCTGACCCCGGTGCTCGTCTCGATGGCCTTCAAGGTCGAGCACATCTCGCCCGAAGGCACCGCCACCGCCAACCTCGGCCTCATCATGGGCGTCGGCGCGCTGTTCGCGCTCATCGCCAACCCGCTCGCGGGCCGACTGTCCGACCGCACGACCTCGCGCTTCGGCATGCGCCGCCCGTGGATCCTCGGCGGCACGCTCGTCGGTCTCGGCGGCTTCGCCCTCATCGGCATCGCGGAGTCGGTGTGGGTCGTGCTCATCGCGTGGTGCCTCGTGCAGACCTCGATGAACGCCGTCCTCGCCGCGGCCAACGCGACGCTTCCCGACCAGGTGCCGGTCACCGGCCGCGGCAAGGTGTCGGGCATCGTGGGCCTCACCACGCCGCTCGGCATCCTCGCCGGCTCGTTCCTCGTCAACTTCCTGTCGGACGACTTCGCCCGCTTCGTCGTGCCGGCGGCCATCGCCACCGTGCTCGCGGTGCTCTTCGTCCTGGTCCTCAAGGACCGCCGCCTCGACCACAAGCCCGCGCAGAGGTTCACGATCGGCCAGTTCTTCGGCTCGTTCGTCTTCAACCCCGCCAAGCACCCGGACTTCGGCTGGACGTGGCTCACCAAGTTCCTCGTGATGTTCGGCTACGCGGGCATCGCGACGTTCCTGCCGTTCTACCTCACCGAGAAGTTCGGCCTCGACGAGCAGAGCGCGATCACCACGATCCTCATCGCCAACCTCGCGTCGATGGTCGCCATGGCCATCTCGGGCCCGCTCGGCGGCGTGCTCTCCGACAAGATCGGCAAGCGCCGCCCGTTCGTCGCGATCGCCGGCGTCATCATGGTCGTCGGCCTCGTGACCCTCGCGTTCGCACCGAGCGTCGCCGTCGTCCTCGTCGCCCAGGCGATCATCGGCTTCGGCGCCGGCTCGTTCATGTCGGTCGACCTGGCCCTCGCGACCGAGGTGCTGCCCAACCGCGAGGACACCGCGAAGGACCTCGGCGTGCTCAACATCGCCAACGCGCTGCCGCAGTCGATCGCCCCCGCCATCGCCCCGGGCATCATCGCCCTCGGCGCGACCACCGCCCTCGGCGGCTACACCGTGTACTACCTCTTCGGCGCGCTCGTGTCCCTCGCCGGCGCCGTGCTCGTCTACCGCATCAAGGGAGTGAAGTGATGACCGACATTCTGACCACGGATGCTGCGACCCCCGCCGCACCCGAGAACCGGCCCTGGCTCGACGCGAGCCTGCCCGTCGACGAGCGCGTCGAGCTGCTCCTCGCCGAGATGACGGTGGAGGAGAAGGCCGGCCTCTTCTTCCAGACGATGATCGTCATGGGCGAGGGCGGCGAGCTCTCCGAGGGCGACTCCGCGTTCGGCATCCCGGCCAACCGCGAGTACGTGGTCGGCCGCCACATGAACCACTTCAACCTGCTGGGCGTCGCGCCCAAGGCCAGTGACATCGCGGCCTGGCACAACAAGCTGCAGGAGCTCGCGGCATCCACTCGTCTCGGCATCCCGGTGTCGATCTCGACCGATCCGCGCCATTCGTTCAGCGACAACCCGGGCGCCGCGATGTTCGCCGGTCCGTTCTCGCAGTGGCCCGAGCCCCTCGGTCTCGCGGCGACGCGTGACGCGGACCTGGTGCAGCGCTTCGGCGACATCGCGCGCCAGGAGTACACGGCCGTCGGCATCCGCGTGGCGCTGCACCCGCAGGTCGACCTCGCGACCGAGTCGCGGTGGGCGCGCCAGCTGCAGACGTTCGGCGAGGACGCCGCTCTCGCCGGCGAGCTGGGCGCGGCGTACGTGCGCGGCTTCCAGGGCTCCGCGTTCGGCCCGGGCTCGGTGAGCACGATGACCAAGCACTTCCCGGGCGGCGGCCCGCAGAAGGACGGCGAGGACCCGCACTTCGACTACGGCCGCGAGCAGGTCTATCCCGGTGACAACTTCGAGCACCACCTCAAGCCCTTCGAGGAGATCTTCGCCGCGGGCGGCCGCCAGATCATGCCGTACTACGGCATGCCGGTCGGCACGGAGTACGAAGAGGTCGGCTTCGGCTTCAACAAGGGCGTGCTCACGGGTCTGCTGCGCGAGCGCTTCGGCTTCGACGGCATCGTCTGCACCGACTGGGGCCTGGTCACCGACCAGCCGATCATGGGCACGGACTTCGCCGCCCGCGCGTGGGGTGTGGAGCACCTGACCCCCGCCGAGCGCATGGTGAAGATCCTCGACGCCGGCGCCGACCAGTTCGGCGGCGAGCACGACCCGTCGCTGCTCCTCGGCCTCGTGAGCGACGGCCGCGTGAGCGAGGAGCGCCTCGACGTCTCGGCCCGCCGTCTGCTCCGCGAGAAGTTCGAGCTGGGCCTGTTCGAGAACCCGTACGTCGACGTCGAGGCGGCCGACGCCATCGTCGGCTCGGCGGAGTTCCGCGCCGCGGGCGAGGCCGCGCAGCGCGCCTCGATCGCCGTGCTGTCGAACGCCCCTCGACAGGCTCAGGGGCCGGTCCTGCCGCTGCGCCGCGGCCTGAAGCTCTACGTCGAGGGCATCGCGCCCGAGGCGGCGGCTCACTACGGCGAGATCGTCGAGACGCCGGAGGAAGCGGATGCTGCGATCCTGCGCCTGCAGGCACCCTACGAGCAGCGCGCCTCGATGTTCGAGAACTTCTTCCACGCCGGGTCGCTCGACTTCCCCGAGGACGTCGTCGCCCACGTGCGCGCGGTGTCGTCGGTCGTGCCGACGGTCGTGGACGTGTTCCTCGACCGCCCTGCGATCCTCGGCCCGATCGTCGAGGCCGCGGGCGCGGTCACCGCGAACTGGGGTGCGAACGCCGACGCGCTGCTCGACGTGCTGACCGGCGGATCCCCCGCGACTGGCAAGCTGCCGTTCGACGTGCCGAGCTCGATGGCGGCCGTGGAGGCGTCGCGCCCCGACGTGCCCTTCGACACCGCCGACCCGCTGTTCCGCTTCGGCCACGGCCTCTCGCTCTAGCCGCTGAGACGGGGATGCTGCGCCGCGACCTCGCGGCGCAGCATCCGTTCGTCGTTTCGCCGCGCACAGAATCGGAGACTGTGCCCGACAGGCGGGCTCGGCATGCCGCGACCCAGGCGTATCGCCGAGAGTCTCAGATTCTGTGCAGGGCTACGCACCGGCGCCGGGCACGACGACGACGGGCACCGGGGCGTTGCGCAGGATCTTCGACGCGCTGGAGCCCAGGAACACCTGGGCCAGGCGGTGCGTCGACGACGACCCGACCACCATGATGTCGCCCTCGGTCCAGCCGACCGACGACACCGCCGTGCCCCAGTCGCCGGCCGCGGCGATGCCGTACTCGAGCTCGTCGTCCGAGAATCCCAGCGTCTTCAGATGCGCTGCCGCCTCCTGCTGCGCGGCGGCGGCCTGCACGCCCCACAGCTCGATGACCTGCGTCTGCGCGTGGCTGATGTCGGTGGTGACGGGCCGGCGCGCCGGGTTCACGAGGAACGTCACGAGGCGCATCCGCGCCGACGCGAGCCTGCTGAACTCCGCGACGCGGTTCAGCAGCGACCAGCTCGCGTCGTCATCGCGGAAGCCCACGGTCACCCTCGTGACCGCGCTCGTCGTGCGATAGCTGCGCGGAGCGATGGCCACCGGCAGCGGCGAGGAGTGGACGAGGCGGTCGGTCTTCGAGGTCAGCCGCACGCGCCCGGGCTCCGCCTCCTCGGCGGATCCCACCACGATCATCCGCGCGTCTCGCGCCACGGCCTGCTCGATCAGCGTCGCGGGTGCCGATCTGCCGGCGACCCACACCGCCTCGGCGGGGATCCCGGGGTGGTGGGCGAAGTCCGACAGGGCGAGCTCCGCGCTCAGCCGGCCTTCGCCCGCGGCCCACTCCTCGTACTCGCGGTCGACACCTCCGGCGAGCGGGGTGCCCCACCCCTGCGGCACGACCGACACCGCCACGACCGGCTCGGGATGCGAGCGGGCGAACTGGAACGCGAGTTCGATCGCGCTGCGATCGTCGCCTCGCGGGCCGTAGCCGACGAGGTACGTCACGTCTCGTCCTCGGGATGGATCGGCTCGGCGATCTGCTCCTGGGAGGTGTAGTCGTTCAGCGTCGCGTGCTTTCGGCCGTAGAACCAGTAGTAGAGCAGCACGATCGCGATCCAGGTGCCGAAGATCACCCAGGTGATGGCGGCCAGCCCCGACAGGATGTAGACGCACGCAGCGATGGTGAGGATCGGCACCACGGGGTAGAGCGGCACGCGGAAGGGGCGCTCGAGATCGGGCTTCGTGCGCCGCAGCACGATGACGGCGAGCGCGACCACGCTGAACGCCATCAGCGTGCCTATCGAGACGGTGTCCCACAGGTAATCGGACGGGACGAAGCCGGCGATGATCGCGACGATCGTCGAGACGACGACCGTGTTGTAGATCGGCGTCATCGTCTTGGCGTTGACGTGGAGGAACTTCCGCGGGACGAGCCCGTCGCGAGAGATCGAGAACAGGATGCGGGTCTGCCCGTACAGCGTGACGAGCGTCACCGAGAAGATCGAGATGACGGCGCCGGCCGCCAGGATCGTGCCCCAGATCGGGTTGCCCGTGATGTTCTCCAGGATCTGGGCGAGGCCCGCCTCGCCGGCCTCCTCGGTGGAGTAGAACTCGACCGGCTCGGCGGCGAGCCCCGCGATCGCGACCAGGATGTAGACGGTCGAGACGATGATGAGGGCGCCGATGATCGCTCGGGGGAGTGCCTTCTGCGGGTTGCGCACCTCCTCGCCGGCGGTCGCGACGGCGTCGAGGCCGATGAACGAGAAGAAGATGGTCCCGGCCGCGGCGCTGATGCCGGCGGCGCCGAACGCGAAGAAGTTCTCGAAGTGGTCGGCGTTGAACGCGGTGAAGCCGAGGACGATGAACAGGGCGAGCACCCCGAGCTTGATCAGCACCATGATCGTGTTCACGGTGGCCGACTCGGCGACCCCTCGGATGAGGAGCAGACAGCACAGGCCGACGAGGACGACGGCCGGCAGGTTGATGATGCCGCCGGTCGCCGCGCCATCGGATCCGGGGATGAACGACACCGACAGGGCATCCGGCAGCCGGAATCCCAACGTGTTCTCGAGCAGTTCGTTGAAGTAGCCGCTCCAGCCCACCGCGACCGCCGAGACGGCGACGCCGTACTCGAGCAGCACGCACCCCGCGATGATCACCGCCCAGATCTCGCCCAGCGCGTGGTACGTGTACGAGTAGGTGGAGCCGCTCACGGGGATCGCCGACGCGAGCTCGGCGTAGCACAGCGCCGAGAGGCCGGCGCAGATCGCGGCGACGATGAACGAGATGATCACCGCGGGGCCGGCCTCGGGGATCGACTCGCTCAGGACGAAGAAGATGCCGGTGCCGACGGTCGCGCCGACGCCGAACATCATGAGCTGGAAGGTGCCGATGTTCCGGGCGAGCTCCTCGCCCTTGTGGTGCTTCTGCTGGATGACGATGGGCTTGCGTCGAAAGAGCTGTTCGCCGAGTGCGGCCATGTCGGACTCCCCACGGGGTGGCCGGGCCACAGCGCCCGGAGTGCCCCCAGTCTGGTGCGCGGGGCGGATCGGGCATAGGCCTGCACGCCCGGCCGGCGTCTGGGATCACAGACGTCAGAAGGGAACGGATGCCGCCGCCCGGGGTCGCGGCGGTAGCCTTGCGCCCATGCCGCGCCTTCTCGTCCGCCGTCCATCGCCCCGTCTCGCGGAGGGCGAGCTCACCCACATCGAGCGCGTGCCGGTCGACGCCGCGCTCGCGCAGCGCCAGTGGGAGTCGTACGTCGACGTGTTCCGGCAGCGGGGTTGGGACGTCGTCGAAGTCGCCCCGGCCGACGACCACGCCGACGGCGTGTTCATCGAGGACGCCGTCGTCATGTTCGGCGACCTCGCGGTGCTCACGAGCCCGGGGGCGGAGTCCCGCCGGGGCGAGATCGCCTCGACGCGGTCGGCACTCGAGGGTGCCGGCATCCCGTATCGCGCGATCGAGCTGCCGGGCACGCTCGACGGCGGCGACGTGCTCAAGATCGGGCGCACGGTGTACGTGGGGCGGACGCTTCGCACGAACGACGAAGGCATCACCCAGCTGCGCGACCTGCTCGCGCCGCGCGGCTGGAGCGTCGTCGGCGTGCCTGTCTCGAAGGTGCTGCACCTCAAGAGCGGCGTGACCGCGCTTCCCGACGGGACGGTCGTCGGGTTCGAGCCGCTCGTCGACGACCCGGCCGCCTACCCCGACTTCCTGGCGGTGCCCGAGGAACACGGCACCGCCGTCGTCGTGCTCGACGACGCCACCGTGCTCATGTCGGCCGACGCTCCCGAGACCGCCGAGCTCTACCGGTCACGCGGGCTCGATGTCATCACCACGCCGATCACGGAGTTCGAGAAGCTCGAGGGCTGCGTGACGTGCCTCTCGGTGCGGGTCCGCGACGAGTGAGCGCGACCCGCATAGGCTGACGGAGGCGGGCGACGAGGCCCGCGACGGGGAGCGAGCGTGGCCACGAGCAACATCGAGATCGCACAGCAGGCCGAACTCTGGCCGATCACCCGGATCGCCGAGGGGCTCGGCATCCCTGACGAGGAGCTCGAGCCGTACGGCCGGTTCAAGGCGAAGGTGTCGCTGCGGCACCTGCGGACGCTCCAGGAGAAGCCGCGCGGACGGCTCGTGCTGATGACCGCCGTGTCGCCCACCCCTGCCGGCGAGGGCAAGACGACGACCACCGTCGGCCTCGGCGACGCGCTCACCCGCATCGGCGAGCGGGCGATGATCTGCCTGCGCGAGCCGGCTCTCGGGCCGGTGTTCGGCATGAAGGGCGGTGCGGCGGGCGGCGGATACGCGCAGGTCGTGCCGATGGAGGACATCAACCTCCACTTCACCGGTGACTTCTCGGCCATCGCGATCGCCACGAACCTGCTCGCGGCGCTCATCGACAACCACGTGCACCACGGCAACGCCCTCGGCATCGACGTGCGGCGCGTGACCTGGCGGCGCGTGCTCGACGTCAACGACCGGGCGCTCCGCGACGCCGTGATCGGCCTCGGCGGTCCATCGAACGGCTACCCCCGCGAGGACGGCTTCGACATCGTCGTGGCGAGCGAGGTGATGGCGATCTTCTGCCTCGCCACCGACCTCGCCGACCTCAAGGAGCGGCTCGGCGAGATCGTCGTCGCCTACACACGCGACCGCACGCCGATCCGCGCCCGCGACCTGCAGGCGCACGGGGCCATGGCCGCGATCCTGCGCGACGCGCTCGCGCCCAACCTCGTGCAGACGCTCGAGCACACGCCGGCGTTCGTGCACGGCGGCCCGTTCGCGAACATCGCGCACGGCTGCAACTCGTACCTCGCGACCGACTCCGCGCTGCGGATGGCCGACTACGTCGTCACCGAGGCCGGCTTCGGCGCCGACCTCGGCGCCGAGAAGTTCGTCGACATCCTGTGCCGGACGACGGGCCTCCGCCCCGACGTCGCGGTGGTCGTCGCCACGGTGCGCGCCATGAAGTTCCACGGCGGCGTCGAGGTCCAGGGCCTCCCGCACGAGAACGTGACCGCCCTCGAGCAGGGCACCGCCAACCTCCTGCGGCACCTGAAGACCCTCCGCGAGACGTGGGGCATCCCGACGGTGGTCGCGATCAACCATCGCGCGGAGGACACGGATGCTGAGACCGCGGCGCTCATCGCGGCCACCGAGTCCGTCGGGGTCACGGCCGTGGTCGCGAAGCACTTCGCCGAGGGCGGCGCGGGCGCGGAGGACCTGGCGCGCGAGGTCGTGCGGCTGTGCGACGAGCGGGCCGCGGAACCAGCGGACGAAGAGGCGCTCCGCTTCACGTACCCGGATGATGCCACGCTGTGGCGCAAGATGAGCGCGATCGCGACGCGCATCTACGGGGCGTCCGAGATCACCGCGTCGACCGCCGTCCGCGCGCAGATCAAGCGCCTGCAGGACGAAGGCTACGGCGGCTACCCGGTGTGCGTCGCCAAGACGCAGTACTCGTTCTCGACCGACCCGAAGCTGCGCGGAGCGCCGACGGGCCACGTCGTCGACATCCGCGAGGTGCGCCTCGCCGCCGGCGCGCGGTTCGTCGTGATGATCTGCGGCGACATCATGACCATGCCGGGGCTGCCGGCGACGCCGGCTGCCAACAGCATCGACGTGGACGACGAGGGGCGCATCGTCGGGCTCTTCTGAGACCGGGCGCCCGGCAGTCAGAGCGGCGGGAAGGTGCGCACCCGCTCGACGCGGAGCGTGTGGGGGAGCGCCGCGAGGTCGCGGCCGCCGTCGGCGCGGGGCAGCTCGTAGAGGTCGAGCATGAGCTGCACGGGGTAGTCGATCCTCTGATGCACGGTCTTCACCCAGCGGTGGTCGATGAAGAAGCGCACCGCGTCAGGCGTCCACTCGACGGCGTAGTCATGCATCTCCGTGAGATCGCCCTCGACACGGACCTTCTCGAAGTCGTCGCGCAGACGCGGGTCGTGCTGGCGCTTGACTCCGACGCCGACCCAGCCGCCCTCGTCGTCGAGCTCGCTTCCGAAGATCTCGGCGATGCAGATCTCGCCGGAGTCCTCGGGGCGGTCCTCGAACCCGATCGGCCAGAACGCCACCATCGCGTCAGGGTGGCGCACCGCGGCCATGCGGACTTCGATCACACCGAACCGCGGGAGGTGGAGCCGGCGCTCCGGCTGCTCCTCGCGCACGACCAGGCCGTCGCGGAAGCGGTGCTGCCCGATCGCCCCGCCCCGCGCGCCGGCGAACTGGCCCGTCTGCACGTGCGAGACGCGGTTGTCACCGTCGAACTCCGGCGACCACGGCGCGGTGTCGGCGTCGATGAAGAGCTCGAGCGCGTCGGGCGCGATGGAGTAGCGGGCGGCGGTGCGCTCGCGCGACGACCAGTGCGGCAGATAGTGCGGCCACCACACCTTCTCGTCGAGCACGCCCTCGCCGAACCGCTCCTCGAGGTCGGGCTCGCGGCCGTCGAGGTCGAGCGGCGACATGTCGAGCACCCAGACGTTGAACGAGAGCTCACGGCCGTGCCACGGCTCCGTCCTCGACCCGCGGTGCTCGAACCCGGCTGCGCGGCACAACGCGTTCGACGCGGGATTGTCGACGCCGGGGTAGGCGACCAGGAGGCTGCGATCGTGCCGATCCGCGACCTCGCGCACGACCAGCCCCAGCGCCGCGTGCGCGAGGCCCCGCCCCTGCCACTCGGAGAAGACGTTCCACCCCGCCTCCCACGCGGGCTCGCCGTCGTGGTCGACCTGCCAGTACCCGATGCCGCCGACCGGCGTGCCATCGAGCTCGATGCGGTACATCGCGGCTTCGCCCGTGCGCATCAGGTTCATGTAGCGCTCCTGGCGCTCGACCAGCTGCACGGGCGTCTCCGGCCCGCCCAGATGCGCCATCATCTCCGGGGTGTTGGCGCGCTCGAGCAGCGGCAGATCGCCCGCCGCCCACGGGGCGAGGGTCACGGCTGCATCGGTCATCAGCGATCGGTGACGAGGATGGTGTTCCCGTCGGGGTCTGTCGCGGTGAAGAAGAGGCAGCGGTCGGGGTCGCCGAGCTCGTCGCTCGGGTGCGCCCCGAGCCGCGCGAGACGCTCGTGGACGGAGGCGAAATCGTCGACGCGGAAGTTGCACGTCGCCCACGGCAGGCCGGGTTCGACATGGATGCCGCTCTTCGGGCCCATCAGGGTCACCTGTCCGTGCGAGCCCGCGAGCACGCTCGAGGCGTCGGTCTCTTCGACGACGCCGAGGCCGAACGCATCCGCGTACCAGTGCGCGCTCGCTCGCGGATCGTGCACGGGGATGAACGCGGTCGTGATCGCCGTCGGCGGGCTCATGACCCGAGCCTAGGCCTCGCCGCGGACGTTCGCGCGGTCCTGTGCGAGCACCCCCCGGCACAGCGCCCGGAGCCGCCCTGGCTGTGCGTCTCGCACAAGGCATCCGTCACCCGTGTCGCTCCGGCCTTGTGGACATCCACCAGAGGCTTTGAGGGGGCGTTGTCGGAGTCCTACGGTCGAAGGGAACTCGACCCTTCCCCGTCGCACCGAGAGGTGATGCACATGGCTGACGCCGCCGTCCGCACCAAGAAGCCCGCCGTCCACAAGAACACGCCCGCCGGCGGAGCCCCGACCGCTCCGCACACCGCGGCCGAGGCATCCGATCCCCGCATCGACATCGCCGCGGTCACCGATCTGCTCCTCGGGACGTGGGGCGAGACCCGCCGCGAGGCCCGCGAGATGATCAAGGACCCCGCGTTCTGGCGCATCGAGGGGCAGTCGATGCCCGAGCACCGTGAGCGCGTGCTGACGCAGCTGCACCTGCTGGTCGAGCACGGCGGCTCGCGCCGCGCGATGCCCGAGAAGTTCGGTGGACTCAACGACAACGGCGCGAACCTCGCCGGCTTCCAGGAGCTCGTGCTGGCCGACCCCAGCCTGCAGATCAAGTCCGGTGTGCAGTGGGGCCTGTTCGGCTCGGCCGTCTTCCAGCTCGGCACCGAAAAGCACCACGACAAGTGGATGCCGGGCATCACCGACCTCTCGATCCCGGGTGCGTTCGCGATGACAGAGACCGGGCACGGCTCGGATGTCGCGTCCATCGGCACGACCGCGACCTACGACCCCGAGACCGAGGAGTTCGTGATCCACACGCCGTTCCGCGGCGCGTACAAGGACTACCTCGGCAACGCGGCGCTGCACGGCAAGGCCGCGACGGTGTTCGCACAGCTCATCACGGGCGGCGTCAACTACGGCGTGCACTGCTTCTTCGTGCCGATCCGCGACGACGAGGGCGCGATGCTCCCGGGCATCATCAGCGAGGACGACGGCGTCAAGGGCGGCCTCAACGGCATCGACAACGGCCGCCTCGCGTTCGACCAGGTGCGGGTGCCCCGCTTCAACCTGCTCGACCGCTACGGCCAGGTCGCCGCCGACGGCTCGTACACCTCCGACATCCCGACGCCCGGCCGCCGCTTCTTCACGATGCTCGGCGCGCTCGTGCAGGGCCGTGTGTCGCTCGACGGCGCCGCGACCACCGGCACCGCGCTCGCGCTGCACATCGCGCTCACGTACGCGAACCAGCGCCGCCAGTTCGACTCGGGCGCCGGCACCGAAGAAGTCGTGCTGCTCGATTACGGCAAGCACCAGCGGCGCCTGCTGCCGCTCCTCGCGCAGAACTACGCGCAGTTCTTCAGCCACGACGAGCTCCTCAAGAAGTTCGACGCCGTCTTCTCGGGCCGCACCGACACCCCTGAGGAGCGCGAGGACCTCGAGACCCTCGCCGCCGCGCTCAAGCCGCTGTCGACCTGGAACGCCCTGTCGACGATCCAGGAGGCCCGCGAGGCCTGCGGCGGCTCCGGCTTCCTCGCCGAGAACCGCATGGTCGGCCTCCACCAGGACCTCGACGTCTACGTCACCTTCGAGGGCGACAACAACGTCCTGCTCCAGCTGGTCGGCAAGCGACTCCTGTCGGACTACGCCAAGCAGTTCAAGGGGGCGGATGCTGCGAAGCTCGCCCGCTTCGCCGTCGGCCAGACCGCGGGCAAGGTGTTCCACGGCGCGGGTCTGCGCCAGCTCGGGCAGACGGTGACCGACTTCGGATCGACCGCGCGCTCGATCGAGTTGGGCCTGCGCACCGACCAGCAGCACGAGCTGCTCGCCGGCCGGGTGCAGCAGATGGTGGCGGATGTCGCGGCCGCCCTGCGTCCCGCGTCGAAGCTGTCGCCGGCCGAGGCTGCCGCGCTGTTCAACAGCCACCAGGCGGAACTCATCGAAGCCGCCCGCGCACACGGCGAGCTGCTGCAGTGGGAGGCCTTCACCGACGGTGTGAACCGCGTCTCGGACGAGGGCACCAAGCAGGTGCTGACGTGGCTGCGCGACCTGTTCGGCCTGCACCTCATCGAGAAGCACCTTGCGTGGTACATCATCAACGGCCGGCTCTCGACCCAGCGCGCGGCATCCGTCTCCCGCTACATCGATCGTCTCGCGGCGCGGCTGCGTCCGCACGCGCAGGATCTCGTCGACGCCTACGGCTTCGCGCCCGAGCACGTGCGCGCACCCATCGCCTCGGGTGCCGAGCGCAAGCGCCAGGACGAGGCACGCGAGTACTACCGCGCGCTCGCCGCGTCGGGCGAGGCGCCGGTGTCGGAGAAGTCGCTCAAGAAGAAGTGACGGCGCAGCGCATCGTGCGAGCCGGCGTCCTCAACTGAGGAGCGGAGCCGGGATGCGGACTGGGCTGTGCCGACAGCTCCGCATCTCGGCAACGATCCTCAATTGAGGGTCGGGATCGGGTCAGGAAGCGGACCAGCCGCAGTTGCCGCACTCGCCGGTCGCGGAGACCTCGATGAAGCAGTTCGGGCACATCGCGCGCACGCGCTCGGGGACGACCGGCTTGGCGACGCGGCGCTCGGCCGCGGCGCGAGGAGACGACGACTTCGCGCGTGCCGCCGGCGCGGCTGCCGCCGGCTGCGGGACGATCGCCGCGGCGGGCACGTGGTACGCGCAGTAGAAGCGGACGTAGCCGTCGTGGTTCTTGGGGTGGCGGTGCTTGTACGCCCACAGCTCGGTACGCGGCAGCAGCTCCGACTCCGGGCCGCACGAGAAGCAGCGCGTCGGCTCGCCCGGGACCACGTCTGCGAGGAGTACGGGGTTCTCGAAGGGGACCGAGTCCCGCCAATCCGCCGACGCGACGATCTTCATGGTCCTGCCTCCCAGCTGCGCGGACCCGAACAGCCCGACATTCCAAGGTAAGCGACGGAAGCGGCATCCGGGAATCGAGCGGGTGTCGGGCGGCTGAACGCGAGCCCCGGCGGCCTCGCGACACCGACGTCGGCGGGGGAGCCTAGGCTGGCGCGGTGAGCACCGACGTCCGCCTCGGCGCCGACGGCCGCGCGCGCTGCGCGTGGGTCGGCGACGACTCCGAGTACGCCCGCTACCACGACGAGGAGTGGGGGGTGCCGCTGCACGGCGACCGCGCCCTCTTCGAGAAGATGAGCCTCGAGGGGTTCCAGGCGGGGTTGTCGTGGATCACGATCCTCCGCAAGCGACCGCGGTTCCGCGAAGTGTTCGCGGGGTTCGAACCCGCTGCCGTGGCGGCGTTCGGCGAGGACGACATCGCGCGATTGATGACGGATGCCGGGATCATCCGCAATCGGGCCAAGATCGAGGCCACGATCTCCAACGCGCGGCTGGTGCTCGATCTCGAGCCCGGTGAGCTCGACGCGTTCATGTGGTCCTTCGCACCGGCCGCGCATCGGCGCCCGGCGACGTTCGCCGAGGTGCCCGCGATCACCGCCGAGGCCGAGGCGATGAGCAAGGCGCTGCGCAAGCGCGGCTTCCGGTTCGTCGGGCCGACGACGATGTACGCGCTCATGCAGTCCGCCGGCATGGTGGACGACCACGTCGACGGGTGCTGGCGCGTGGGCTGACAGGAACAACGAGCGCTCCCCATGCGTTCGAATGGATCGTGGACTACGGACACGCGCTCGAGTTCGGCGCCTTCATCACCCCCTCTGCCGCGACCCCTGAGGCGCCGGTGCTGCTGTCGCAGGTGGCCGAGGCATCCGGTCTCGATCTCGTCACCTTCCAAGACCACCCGTACCAGCCGGCGTTCCTCGACACGTGGACGCTCATGTCGTTCGTCGCGGCACGCACCTCGTCCATCCGCATCGCGCCCAACGTGCTGAACGTGCCGCTGCGCCCGCCCGCCGTCGTCGCGCGGGCCGCCGCGAGCATCGACCTGCTGTCGGGCGGGCGGTTCGACCTCGGCCTCGGCGCCGGCGGCTTCTGGGACGCGATCGAGGCGATGGGCGGCACGAGGCTCACGCCGGGTCAGGCGGTCACGGCGCTGGGCGAGGCGATCGACCTCATCCGCGAGCTGTGGCGCACCGACGAGCGCCGGGGCGTGTTCACCGACGGGAAGTTCCACGCCGTGCACGGCGCGAAGCGCGGGCCGCGGCCGGCGCACGACATCCCGATCCACATCGGCGCGTACAAGCCGCGCATGCTCGCGCTCACCGGCCGCAAGGGCGACGGATGGCTGCCGTCGCTCGGCTACCTGCAGCCGGGCGACCTCGCGAAGGGCAACGCCGCGATCGACGAGGCCGCGGAGTCGGCCGGCCGCGACCCGCGCGAGATCCGGCGCCTGCTCAACATCGGGCAGCTCGCCGCCGATCCGCAGGAGTTCGCCGAGCGCCTGGCCCGCCTCGCTCTCGACGACGGCATCGGCACGTTCATCATCGCGGCCGACGACCCGAACCTGCTCCAGCGCTTCGGCGAGGACGTCGCCCCCGCCGTGCGCGAGCTCGTGACCGCCGAGCGCGGCACCCGCGGGGTCGACGCAGCGCCGGTGCGGTCGGCGGCCGCCCTCGCCGCTCGCCGCGACGGCATCGCGTACGACGACGTGCCGGCCGGCCTCCGCGCGATCGAGCCCGGCGACTTCGACTACGGCGACGTACGCGCCACCTACATGCGCGGCGGGCGTCCCGGCCTCGTGCTGCAGCCCGCGTCGTCCGAGCAGGTCGCCGAGGCGCTCGCGTTCGCACGCCGGCATCCCGAGCTCCCGCTCGCGGTGCGCAGCGGCGGCCACGGCATCAGCGGCCGCAGCACGAACGACGGCGGGATCGTGATCGACCTTCGCAGTCTCGACGAGATCGAGGTGCTCGACGCCGACCGCCGGCTCGTGCGCATCGGGCCGGGTGCCCGCTGGGCGCAGGTGGCTGCGGTGCTCGGCGAGCATGGCTGGGCGCTGACGTCGGGCGACTACGGCGGCGTGGGGGTCGGCGGACTCGCGACGGCGGGCGGCATCGGCCTGCTCGCCCGTGAGCACGGCCTCACCATCGACCACTTGCGCGCCGCCGAGGTGGTGCTCGCCGACGGCTCGATCGTGCGGACGGATGCCTCCACCCGCCCCGACCTCTTCTGGGCGATCCGCGGGGCCGGCGCGAACGTCGGCATCGTCACGGCGTTCGAGTTCGAGGTCGACGAGGTCGGGCAGGTCGGCTACGCGCAGCTCGCGTTCCAGGTGGACGACGTCGCGGAGTTCCTCGAGGGCTACGGCCGCATCGTCGAGGAGTCGCCGCGCGACCTCACCCTCTTCCTCCTCACCGGCGGACCGCGGCCCGGCCAGCCGCAGGTCGTCCAGCTGTACGGCATCGTCGACTCCGACGACCCCGACACGATCATCGCCCGCCTGCAGCCCTTCGCCGAGCTCGCCCCGCTCGTACAGCAGTCCGTGCAGCTCACGACGTACCCGCAGATCATGGCGAACGCCGACCTCGGCCCGCAGCACGGCGCGGGCGAGCCGCACAGCCGCTCGGGTCTGATCGAGCACGTCACGCCCGCTTTCGCTGCGGCGGTGGAACGGATGCTGCAGTCCGGCGCCGTGCCGTTCTTCCAGCTGCGCGCGGTCGGTGGGGCGGTGGCCGACGTGGCCGAGGACGCGACCGCGTACGCGCACCGCTCGGCGAACTTCTCGGTCGCCGCGCTCGGATCCCACCCCGACCGGCTCGACGCGCAGTGGCGCACGCTCGCCGACCACGTCGACGGCATGTACCTGAGCTTCGACTCCTCCGAGCGGCCGGAACGGATCGCCGAGGCCTTCCCACCCGCGACGCTGGCGCGGCTGCGGCGCGTGAAGGCGGCCTACGACCCGACGTGCGTCTTCCGCGACAACTTCGCGATCGAGCCCGCGGAGTCCGACGCCGCCTGAGCCGCAGCATCCATCCCCACGCTCACCATTTGGCGACTCGCCAGAGAGCGTGAGTGAGGACGGCATTCCTGGCGACTCGCCGAAAGGTCGCGTGGGGCGCTGGCAACAGCGGATCGAGCAGGATTCAGGAAGCGCGGTGTCCGGGTTCCCGGGCATACTCGTCGGCATGGCATCCGAGTCCCACATCGCTGATTCGCACGAAGTCATCCGCGTCGTCGGCGCCCGCGAGAACAACCTCAAGGACGTGTCGGTCGACATCCCGAAGCGGCGGCTCACCGTCTTCACCGGGGTGAGCGGATCGGGCAAGTCGTCGCTGGTGTTCGGCACGATCGCCAACGAGTCGCAGCGCCTCATCAACGAGACGTACCCCACGTTCGTGCAGCAGTTCATGGGGCAGCTGAGCCGCCCCGAGGTCGACGCGCTCGAGAACGTGAGCCCCGCGATCATCGTCGATCAGGAGCGCATGGGCTCGAACGCGCGGTCCACGGTGGGAACCGCGACCGACGCGCACGCGATGCTGCGGCTGCTGTTCAGCCGCATCGGCGTGCCCCACGTCGGCTCGCCGCAGGCGTTCTCGTTCAACATCCCGTCCGTGTCGGGTGCCGGCGCGGTGACGTTCGAGAAGGGAGGCAAGAAGGTCAAGGAGCGCCGCTCGTTCGAGATCACCGGGGGGATGTGCCCGCGCTGCGAGGGCCTCGGCGAGGTGAGCGACGTCGACCTCGACGAGCTCTACGACAAGACCAAGTCGCTGCAGGACGGCGCGATCCAGGTCCCCGGCTACAACCCCGACGGCTGGATGGTGAAGGCCTTCACCGAGTCCGGCTTCGTGGACCCGGCCAAGCCCATCCAGGACTACACCGAGCAGGAGCGCGCCGACTTCCTCTACAAGGAGCCGACGAAGGTCAAGATCGCCGGCATCAACATGACGTACGAGGGTCTCGTCCCGAAGATCACGAAGTCGATGCTCCAGAAGGACCGCGAGGCCCTGCAGCCCCACATCCGCGCGTTCGTCGACCGCGCCGTGAAGTTCCTGCCCTGCCCCGACTGCGGCGGCACGCGCCTGAACGACGGTGCGCGGTCCTCGAAGATCAACGGGACGAGCATCGCGGATGCTGCGGCCATGCAGATCACCGACCTCGCGGTGTGGCTCGACACGGTGGACGACCCGTCCGTCGCGCCGCTCATGGTGGGCCTCCGCCAGACGATCGCGTCGTTCATCGACATCGGGCTCGGCTACCTGTCGCTGGACCGCGCCTCGGGCACGCTCTCGGGCGGCGAGGCGCAGCGCACCAAGATGATCCGGCACCTGGGTTCGGCGCTCACCGACATCAGCTACGTCTTCGACGAGCCCACGGCGGGCCTGCACCCCCACGACATCCAACGCATGAACCGGCTGCTGAAGCTGCTGCGCGACAAGGGCAACACTGTGCTCGTCGTCGAGCACAAGCCCGAGGTCATCGAGATCGCCGACCACATCGTCGATCTGGGCCCCGGCGCCGGCCGTGCGGGCGGCGAGGTGCAGTACGAGGGGGATGTCGAGGGTCTGCGCACGTCCGGCACGATCACCGGCCGTCACCTCGGGGACCGCGCGCGCCTCAAGGACTCGACGCGGGCCCCGAAGGGCGCGCTCGAGATCCGCGGAGCCACTCAGCACAACCTCAAGGAGGTCGACGTCGACGTGCCGCTCGGCATCCTCACCGTCGTGACCGGCGTCGCGGGTTCGGGGAAGTCGTCGCTCATCCACGGCAACGTGCCCGGCTTCGACGACGTCGTGGTCGTCGACCAGTCGCCCATCAAGGGCAACCGCCGCTCGAGCCCGGCGACGTACACCGGCATCCTCGACACGATCCGCTCCGCGTTCGCGAAGGCCAACGGCGTGAAGCCCGCCCTCTTCAGCGCAAACTCCGAGGGCGCGTGCCCCGCGTGCCGCGGTCTGGGCGTCATCATCACGAACCTCGGATTCACGCAGACCGTCGAGACCCTGTGCGAGCTGTGCGAGGGCTCGGGCTTCAGCGACGAGGTGCTCGAGTACACCCTCGACGGGAAGAACATCGCCGAGGTGCTCGCGATGTCGGCGGCCGAGGCATCCGTCTTCTTCACGAAGGGCCCGGCGCACACGACCCTGATGCGCATGATCGACGTCGGCCTCGGCTACATCACGCTCGGCCAGGCGCTCAACACCCTGTCGGGCGGCGAGCGGCAGCGCCTCAAGCTCGCGATCTCGATGGCGAAGAAGGGCGCGATCTACGTGCTCGACGAGCCCACCACGGGGCTGCATCTCGCCGATGTCGAGAACATGCTCGGGATGCTGGACCGCCTCGTCGAAGCCGGCAACAGCGTGATCGTGATCGAGCACCACCAGGCCGTGATGGCGCACGCCGACTGGATCATCGACATCGGTCCGGGGGCCGGCCATGACGGCGGCTCGATCGTGTTCGAAGGCACGCCCGCCGATCTCGTCGCGGGCGCGGAGACGCTGACGGCCCAGCACCTGCGGGAGTACGTCGGGGCGTCGACGGGCTCGGCGGCCTGATCGGTTCCCGAGCCTGTCGAAGGATGGGTGATTGTCCCCATCGATCCCCTCTGATCAGGCGGAATACGATCTCCTGAGTTGACACTTCCGGTCTCGTCGCACGCCCTGCGCCGGGTTAGGCTGGAGTGTTCCCCCAGGTCTTCTGTGAGCTCGCGACGCCCCTCGCCGGGGTCCCACGCCACGACAAGACGCACGACACCCCGGAGGAGGCCGAGGTTCGATGAGGTCTTTCGCATGGCTGCGATCGCGCCCGCGCGCTCTCGCATCGGCAGGCGCGGTGACCGCTGCCGCGGTCACGATCACGACGCTCGCGTTCGTCTACCAGGGGGTGCCCACCACCGAGGTCGACCTCCACGACGGCGGCGTCTGGGTGACGAAACAGTCCAGCCTGTTCGTAGGCCACTTCAACCACGAGTCGCAGGTGCTCGACGGGGCCCTGCGCACCACGAGCGACGACTACGACATCCTCCAGTCGGGCAGCACCGTCCTCGTCGTCGATGACGCCGGCTCCTCCGTCGGCGTGGTCGATCCGGCCATGGTCGCGCTCTCCGGCGCGGCCGGCGTGCCCGCCGACGCCGACGTGGCGCTCGGCGGCGAGACGGTCGCCATCCTCGACCGGGCGTCCGGCGACCTGTGGGTGGTTCCCAGCACGAGCATCGGCTCGTTCCAGATCGAGGGCACCGACCCGACCACCAACGTCGGCAAGGGTGCGGATGTCGCCGTCGGCGTCGACGGCGTCGTGTACGCCGTCTCGCCGAAGACCTCCGAGCTGGTGACGATCCGCATCGGCGCGGACGGCACCCCCGAGGAGCCGGCTCGCTCCGGACTCAACGACCTCGGCGATAGCGCGGAGCTCACGGTGACGGCGGTCGGCGACAAGCCCGCCGTGCTCGACACCGCCACCGGCACCGTGATCGTCGACGGCCGCGCGACCGAGATCGACGGCGGACGCAACGCCGTCCTGCAGCAGCCGTCCGCGGCATCCGATGCCGTCTCGCTCTCCACGGCGTCCGCGTTCGTTCGCGTGCCGTTCGACGGATCCGAGCCGAAGTCCGTCAAAGCCGGTGCCGAGGGCGCGCCTGCCGCACCGGTCTGGCTCGACGGTTGCGGCTACGCCGCGTGGACGGGGTCCGGCAGGTTCGTGCGGGACTGCGCGGGCAAGGCCGACGACCTCGCGGCCGACATCGACGGCATCGAGCCGACGTCGCTGCTGAAGTTCCGCGTCAACCGGGACGTCGTGGTGCTCAACGACGTCGTCGGCGGTGCCACGTGGATGGCCGTCGAGGACCTCCAGCGCGTCGACAACTGGGACGAGATGACCCCGCCCGAGGGGGAGACCGAGGACGACGAGCAGACGACCGAGGAGACGACCGAGACCGTCCTCCCCGAGCGCTCCGACATCAACACCCCGCCCGACGCCAACGACGACGACCTGGGCGTGCGCCCGGGCCGCACCACAATCCTCCCCATCCTCGACAACGACAGCGACCCCGACGGCGACGTCCTGACGACGCGTGTGGTCGACGGCGGGCCGTCGGTCGGCGAGATCCAGTCCGTCGACAACGGCCGATCGCTGCAGATCGCGGTCCCCGAGGACGCCCAGGGCTCGACCTCCTTCACGTATGAGGTCTCCGACGGACGCGGCGGCACCGACACCGCCCGCGTCTCGCTGGCGGTCCACGGCTGGGACGTCAACTCGCCGCCCACGCAGAAGCGCGTGACGACCGTGGCCGTCGAGGCCGGGGGCACCATCACGTACAACGTGCTGCCCGACTGGATCGACCCCGACGGGGACGACGTGTTCCTCGGCTCGGTGGAGCCCGCCGAGGGCGACGAGGCGGACTTCACGTCGGACGGGCGGATCACCTATCGAGCAGTCGGCGGGACGCAGGGCCGCAAGGACGTCGAGATCACCGTCTCGGACGGCTCCGACGTGACCGTCGGCACCGTGCGCTTCGATGTGCGGCCGGTCGGCTCCATCGACCCGGTCACGAACGCCGACTACATCGCCGTGCGCACCGGCCAGACAGCGACCGTCTCGCCGCTCGCCAACGACGTCGGGGCGGGGCGCGAGCCGCTGCGCCTGGCACGTGTCGACCCGGTCTCCGGTGCCGACATCGTGCCCGACTACTCCAACAAGACCTTCACGTTCCGCTCCGCGACGCCCGGCACCTACTACGTCCAGTACATGGTGGCGGCGGGCGCCGCCGGCGTCCCCGGCATCGTGCGCGTCGACGTCATCCCCGAGGGCGAGACCGACCTGCCGCCGGTCGCCGTGCGCGACGTCGCGCTGCTGCCGAGCGGTGGCGAGGTGCTCGTCAACGTCCTGACGAACGACTCCGACCCCTCCGGCGGCATCCTCGTGGTGCAGTCGGTGACGGTCGAGCCGAACTCGGGCGTCGCCGTGGCCGTGCTGAACCACGAGACCCTCCGCATCAGCGACCAGGCGGCGCTGTCGGAGCAGGTGCGCATCACGTACCGCATCTCCAACGGCTCGCAGTCGGCCGAGGGCGACGTCATCGTCATCCCGATCCCGGCCCCGGCGCAGCTGCGCCCGCCCGTCGCGAACGACGACCAGGTCGTGGTGCGCGCCGGCGACGTCGTGACGATCCCGGTGCTCGACAACGACTACCACCCGAACGGCGACACCATCCACGTCGCGCCCGATCTCGTGCCGCCGCTCATCGAGCCCGAGGACGGCGAGGTCTTCGTCTCGCAGGACACCGTGCGGTTCCGCGCGTCCGATGAGCCCGGCACCGTCTACGCGACCTATGAGGCCGTCGACAGCACCGGGCAGAAGGACGCCGGCTACATCACCATCCAGGTGCTCCCCGTCAATGCCGACACGAACGCGGCGCCGCGGCCCCGGGACATCACCGCCCGTGTGCTCGCCGGGAGCCGCGTGAACATCGCGGTGCCGCTGGACGGCATCGACTCCGACGGCGACTCCGTCGAGCTCGTCGGGCTCGCCTCCTCGCCCGGCAAGGGACGGATCACCGAGACCGGGGCCGACCACTTCGTCTACGAGGCATTCGACGACACCGCGGGCGTCGACACCTTCACCTACCGCGTGCGCGACCGCCTCGGCGCCGAGGCGACCGCGACCATCCGTGTCGGCGTCGCGCCCGCCGAGGGCGTGAACCAGGCGCCGTACGCCGTCAAGGACTCCGTGATCATGCGCCCCGGGCGCTCGGTCGCCGTCCCGGTGCTCGCGAACGACTCCGACCCCGACGGCGACGAGTTCGGCATCGTCAAGAACGGCCTGATCCTCCCCGACGTCGCGGGACTCAAGGCCAAGGTCGAGGGCAACCGCGTGGTCGTCACGTCGCCGTCGCAGCCCGTCGAGACCTCGCTGCAGTACACGATCCGCGACGCACGCGGCGCCGAGGCGAAGGCCGTGCTGCAGATCACCGTCGCCGACGACGTGCCGCTCCAGAAGCCCATCGCACGCGACGATTACGTGCGTGCGGCCGACGTCGAGGACGGCGTCGTCGACCTCGAGGTGCTCGCGAACGACGAGGATCCCGACGGCACCGTCGACGACCTCGAGCTCAAGGTCGCCGACACGAACTCGCGCGTGCTCGCCGACGGCAAGGTGCGCGTCACGCTCGGCGACGCCGGGCGGCTCGTGACGTACACGATCACCGACCGCGACGGGAACGCGGCATCCGCGTTCATCCATGTCCCGTCGCTGTCCTCGCTGCCGCCGACCCTCGTCTCGACCGAGCCCGTCGAGGTCAAGAGCGGCGAGACGGTCGAGCTGGCCCTCTCGAAGTACGTCCGTGCGGCGGGCGGCGGCAAGGTCGTCATCACCGAGGCGGCCAAGGTCACCGCCGCCCACAACGACGGCTCGTCGCTGATCAAGGACCAGACGACGCTCGTCTACACGTCGGCGCAGGGCTACTTCGGACCGGACGCCATCACGTTCGAGGTGACCGACGGCACCGGCCCCGACGACCCCGAAGGCCGGAAGGCCACGCTGACCATTCCGATCACCGTGCTGCCCCCCGAGAACCAGCAGCCGACGTTCGTGAACGGGCAGATGGATGTCGCGCCCGGCGAGGATGCGACGACGCTGGACCTCGGCGGCCTGACCACGGACCCCGACCCCGAGGATGCGGGCCGCATCGAGTACCAGATCGTGGGCGGGTCGCCCGACGGCATGACGGCGTCGATCGAGGGCGACGAGCTGCGCGTGAGCGCGGCGGCCGACACCAAGAAGGGCACCGCGGCGACGATCCGCCTGAAGATCGAGGACGGCACGACCGAGCCGATCGAGGGCACGGTGGCGATCCGTGTGATCGCGTCGACCCGCGAGCTGCCCACCGCCAACGACGACATCGTGCCCGAAGCGCACCAGGGCAAGACGATCACCGTGCCGGTGCTCGCCAACGACGTCAACCCGTTCCCGGACAAGGCGCTGAAGGTCACCACCGCGGTCCTCGAGACCGGTCAGGGGGACACCGACGTCACCGGCGATCAGGTGCGGGTCACTCCCGACGCGAAGTTCTTCGGCACGATGGTCGTCCGCTACCGCGTGCAGGATGCCACGGGTGACCCCGACCGAGAGGTCGAGGGCCGCATCCGGCTGACCGTGCAGGGCAAGCCCGACGCTCCGGGCACGCCGATCGTCTCGAGCGTGCAGGATCGCACCGTCGTGCTGTCGTGGACGCCGCCGGCCAACAACGGCGCCGAGATCGAGCGTTACCTCGTCACCTCGACCGCGGGCAACTACGAGAAGGTGTGCCTCGCGACGACATGCACACTCGACGGGCTGACGAACAACGTCGAGTACAACTTCACGGTCGTGGCCGAGAACCGCGTCGGTGAGTCCGACCCGTCGGCGCCGTCCGAGACGGCTCGCCCCGACGCACGTCCCGACACGCCGGCAGCGCCGACGCTCGTGTTCGGCGACCGCAGCCTGACCGTGTCGTGGGTCACGCCGACGACGCCGGGCTCGCCGGTCGAGAAGTACAACCTCGAGATCTCACCGGCCCCGTCGTCGGGCGTCGGGCAGAAGGTCGACGTCGTCGGCAACTCGATCGTCTGGGACGGCCTCCAGAACGGCGTCGCCTACCAGGTGCGCGTGCAGGCCCTCAACCGAGCGCCCGAGCCCTCGAGCTGGAGCACGTGGTCCGTGAGCGAGATCCCGGCGCGAGCCCCCGATGCTGCCGGCGCTCCGACGACCGCTCGTCTGCAGCCGGTGGGTGCGCAGGCGCAGATGCAGGTGGCGTGGAATGCGCCCGCTGACAACGGCGACGCGATCTCGGGCTACCAGCTCGACGTACTCCGGGGTTCGGCCCTCGTGAACTCCATCCCGGTTCCCGCGGGGCAGACGAGCCAGGCCGTGGTGGTCGACACCTCGACGACCGACTACACCTTCCGCGTCCGCGCGCAGAACAAGGCCGGCTGGGGACAGTTCAGCCCGAATTCCGCGCCGCAGCGCGCCTTCACGGCGCCGGCCGCTCCGACGAACGTCAGCGCGAAGGAGGGCGACCGCTCGCTCACCGTCACGTACCAGCCGGGGGCGCTCAACGGCGCAAACCCGAATGAGGTCGGCTATCAGGCGTCGGTGAACAACGGCAACTGGCAAGCCCTGGCCGGCAACGGCGTGATCGGCGGGCTGGCCAACGGCACCGACTACTCGGTCCGCGTCCGCGCGGTCTCGACCGTCAGCGGTGCGAGCGAGCCCGGTGCACCCTCCGCCGCGTCCAACACCGTGAAACCCTACGGACCGGTCGGCAATCCCACGGTCAAGGCGAACGCCAACGGGCGTTCCATCACGTACTCGTGGAGCCCGCCGTCGCCCAACGGCCGCGCCATCACGCAGATGCAGATCCGCATCGACGGCGGCGGCTGGCAGAACGTCGCGAACAACGGCTCGACGTCGGCCAACTACGGCTACAGCGAGACGCACCGGATCGAAGCGCGCGCACAGGATGCCGCCGGGCAGTGGAGTGCGGTCGTGTCGGACTCGGCACGGACGGTGGACGCCCCGAAGCCCACGGCCGTCACGGGCAAGGGCGCGTCGGGCAACTGGCCCGGCTACTGCACGACGTACTCGTGCGCGTACATGACGGTCACGGTGAAGAACTTCCCCGCCGGCAACTACGTGCTGCGCTGCAACGACGACGCCGCGGGCACGTGGGGGTCGCGCACCTACTACGTGCCGGAGAACGGCACCGTCCAGCTGAGCTGCTACTACGGCAACCCGGGCCGCCGGGCGTGGGTCTCGATCGACGGATGGGGATCCGCCGATCCGGTCACCTGGTACTGACCGCACGCCCATGACACACGACATCCCAACGAGAAGCGAGACGAACTCATGACGATGACCCCCGAACAGGCGGCCTGGTTCCAGGGCACCTTCGCGCGACTGGTCGACAACGTGGACCAGGCCCTCATGGGCAAGCGCGAAGTCGTGGGGCTGGTGCTCTCGGCGATGCTCGCCGAAGGCCACGTGCTGCTGGAGGATGCCCCGGGCACGGGCAAGACGAGCCTCGCCAAGGCGCTCGCGGCCACCGTGCAGGGCACGTCGAGCCGCATCCAGTTCACGCCGGACCTGCTCCCGTCGGACGTGACCGGCGTGACGATCTACGACCAGACCTCGCACCGCTTCGAGTTCCACCGCGGCCCGGTCTTCGCCTCGATCGTCCTCGCGGACGAGATCAACCGCGCCTCGCCGAAGACGCAGTCGGCGCTCCTCGAGGTCATGGAGGAGTCGCGCGTCACGGTCGACGGCGTCGCGCACGAGGTCGGCCGCCCGTTCCTCGTCATCGCGACGCAGAACCCCATCGAGCAGGCGGGCACGTACAAGCTGCCCGAGGCGCAGCTCGACCGCTTCCTCGTGAAGACCTCGATCGGCTACCCCGACCTCGCGGTGGCCGAGCGCATCCTCGCGGGCGCGGCCGACCGCAACCCGTCGGCGCACCTGCCGGCGATCATCACGACGGGCGCGGTCGCCGACATGGCCGACCTCGCCGGCACCGTCCACGTCGACCCCGCCGTGCTCCGCTACACCGCGCAGCTCGCCGAGGCGACCCGCAACGACCCGGCCACGCGCCTGGGCGTCTCGGTGCGCGGTTCGCTCGCGATGATCCGCATCGCCAAGGTCTACGCCGCCGCCCAGGGCCGCCACTTCGTGCTGCCCGACGATGTCAAGGCGCTCGTCGCACCGGTGTGGACGCACCGCATCGTGCTCGACCCCGAGGCCGAGTTCGCCGGCACGTCGGCCGAGACCGTCATCGGGCGCGTCCTGGAGTCGGTGGCCGCACCGCAGGCGAGGTCCGCGGCCTGATGACGACCGAAGCACTCGGGCAGACGGCGACCGCTCAGGACCGCCGCGCCTGGTACGGGCAGCTGATGCTCGGCGCGCTCCGGCGCGTCGGCGCGGTGCTCGGCCGCGTGTTCGGGGTCGTGCGCCCCGTCGCCTGGGTGCTCATCGCCGGTGCGCTCACGCTGTGGATCGCCGGCCAGTCGCTCGGCTGGTGGGAGCTCACCGTCGCGGCGATCTCGATCACCGTCGTGCTGGCGCTGTGCCTGCTGTTCCTCATCGGCCGCACGGCCTACGACGTGTCGCTCGATCTCAACCGCACGCGCGTCGTGGTGGGGGAGCGCGCCGTGGGCGCGCTCACCCTCGCCAACACCGGCTCGCGCGCGATCCTCCCGTCGCGCGTGCTGCTGCCGGTCGGAGGCGGGCGCGGCGTCTTCGACGTGAACCGGCTGGCCGCAGGCGAATCCGCCGAGGAGCTCTTCGCGATCCCCACGTCGCGTCGCGCGGTGGTCAAGGTCGGCCCGGTGAGCGTCGTGCGCGGCGATCCGCTCGGCCTCTTCGAGCGCGTGCACCGCCGCGACGAGCCGGTCGACCTGTTCGTGCACCCGCGCACCGTGCTGTTTGACGGGCAGTCGCTCGGGTTCCTCCGCGACCTCGAGGGCCTTCCCGCCACCGACCTGTCGCCGGACGACGTCTCGTTCCACGCGCTGCGCGAGTACCAGCCCGGCGACGACCTCCGCCACGTGCACTGGAAGTCGACCGCGCGCACCGGCCACATGATGGTGCGCCAATACGAGGAGACCCGCCGCTCGCACTTCGTGATCGGCCTGTCGACGAGCCCCGGCGACTACCGCGACGACGACGAGTTCGAGCTCGCGATCTCGGCTGCGGGCTCCCTGGGCCTGCGCGCCCTGCGCGACTCGCAGCGCGTCGAGGTGCGCGTGCAGGAGCGCGCGCTGCCGGCCGGCACGGGCAAGCAGTTCCTCGACGCGCTCTCGGCGCTCGGGCACTCGAAGGCGAAGGCCGGCTCGGTCGTCGAGCTCGCCGGCGTCGTCGCCGCGACCCTGCCCCTCGCGAGCGTGGTCGTGCTGGTGTGCGGCAGCAAGGTCGATTCCAACGATCTGCGCACCGCGTGCAGTCGCCTGCCGTTCGGCGCACGCGTCCTCGCCGTGGTCGCGTCGCCGGGTGACACCGCGCCCTCCCTCCGGAGGATCGGCGAAGCGGATGTCGTGACCCTCGGCGCGCTCGACCAGCTCCCGAACGCCCTCCGGAAGGTGCTCGCATGAGCGCGCCCGTCACGCCGCTTCCGACGCGCGCCGAGCCGGCTGCACCGCCGCGGGCGGCAGCAGCCACTCCTCGCATTCCGCGCGCGGACGCGCTCCCGGCCCGCCGCTGGATCCTCGACCTCGGCGCCGTCGCGCTGCTGCTGCTCATCCCCGTCGTCGGGTTCGCGCCGACGTTCGACGGCGCGAGCTACCTCGTCGCCGCCCTCGGCGGGCTCGTGCTCGGCATGGGCCTCGGCGTGCTCGGCCGGCTCTTCCGCTGGGGCATCCTGGTGCTCACGGCCGCCACGATCGCCGTCTACTTCCTCTTCGGCGGGGCGCTCGCCCTGCCGCACACCACGGTCGCGGGCGTCATCCCCACCATCGAGACGCTGCGCCAGCTCGCGCTCGGCGCCGTCATGTCGTGGAAGCAGCTCCTCACCACGATCGCTCCGGTGGCGACCGACGACGGCCACCTGATCGTGCCGTTCATCCTGTCGCTCGTCGCGGCGGTGCTGACGACGTCTCTCGCCGTGCGGCTGCGCAGCGCCGCGTGGGCGCTGATCCCGGCCGCCGCATTCCTCGCGATCGCGATCGCGCTCGGCACGTCGGAGCCCTTCGTACCGGTGGTGCAGGGCGTCGCGTTCGGTCTCGTCGCGGTCGTGTGGCTGGCCCTGCGCCAGGCGTGGCAGCCGCAGGCGGCCGCGATCGCGGTCGGCGAGGGGTCGGCGAAGTCGGGCGCGGGCGTGCGGCGCGTGCTGATGGGCGCCGCCGTCGTCGCGATCGCCGCCGTCGTCGGCGTCGCGACCAGCGGGTTCGCGGCACCGTCGTCACCGCGGTACGTGCTGCGCGACGTCGTGATCCCGCCGTTCGACATCCGCGAGTTCGCGAGCCCCCTGCAGTCTTTCCGCGCCTACGTGCGCGACCACCCCGACGACCCGCTCTTCACCGTGAGCGGCCTGCCCGAGGGTGCCCGCATGCGCCTGGCGACGATGGATGCGTACAACGGCACCGTGTACAACGTGTCGGACGACGGCAGCGGTTCGTCCAGTGCCTTCGCGCCCGCCCGCACCAACATGTCGGCCGACGCCGAGGGCACGCCCGCGACGGTGCACGTCGAGATCGGGGAGCTCGAGAGCGTGTGGATGCCGGATGCCGGTGCCGTCCGCAGCGTCACGTTCGACGGCGACCGCGCCGACGACCTCCGTCGCACCGCGCACTACAACGAGGCGACCGAGACCGGAGTCGTCACCGTCGGGCTCGAGAAGGGCGACGAGTACACGCTCGACGCTGTGATCCCCCAGGTGCCGAGCGACGAAGCGCTCGGCGACCAGAGCTTCGCGCCGCTGAGGATGCCGAAGCAGACCGGTGTGCCCGAGGCGCTGGCCGATATCGCGTCGAAGACCGTCGCCGAAGCCGAGACACCCGTCGAGCAGGTGCGCGCGCTGCAGCAGATGCTGTCGGAGGGCGGCTACTTCAGCCACGGCCTCGCCGGCCAGCCGCTCTCGCGCGCCGGCCACGGCGCGGAGCGCATCGCGACGCTGCTCGGCTCGGAGCAGATGGTGGGCGACGACGAGCAGTACGCGACGGCGATGGCCCTGCTGGCCGGCCAGGTAGGCATCCCGGCGCGCGTCGTCATGGGGTTCTACCCCGACGAGGACGCGGCCGGCGAGCCGGTCTACACCGCGACGGGCGAGACGCTCCACGCGTGGGTCGAGGTCGCGTTCGACGGCGCCGGGTGGGTGCCGTTCGACCCGACGCCGCCCGAGGACCAGGTCCCGAGCGACCAGACGACGAAGCCGAAGGCCGACCCGAAGCCGCAGGTGCTGCAGCCGCCGCCCCCGCCCGCCGAGCCCGTCGACCTGCCGCCGACCGTCGCCGACGACCGCGGCTCGGAAGACGAGAACGCCTTCGACGCGGGGCTGCTGTGGACCATCGTGTCGATCGGCGCGGGCTTGCTGGGCCTCCTCGCGGTGCTGCTCGCGCCGTTCATCGTGATCGGAGCCCTGAAGGCCACGCGCCGCCGCAAGCGCCTCGAAGCCGAGCGCGCGTCCGACCGCATCAGCGGCGGGTGGGACGAACTCGTGGACCGCGCCTCGGACTTCGGGGCGCCGGTGCGCCCCGGCGCGACGCGCCAGGAGGACGCGGGCGTGCTCACCGCGGCGTTCGCCGAGCCGCGGGTCGCGACCCTGGCCTCCCGCGCCGACCTCGAGGTGTTCGGTCCCACCGAGCCGTCGCCCGACGACATCGCCGCGTTCTGGATGCAGGTCGACGAGATCGTCGGCGGCATGGGGAAGGGGCGCTCGGTGTGGCAGCGTCTCGGCGCGAGGCTCAGCATCCGTACACTCCTCGAGGGCACGCGATTCGCCCTGCCCGCGCGTCCGGCACGGGCACCGCGCCCGACGCCGACGCCTGACGCCGTCGCCGGCGCGCAGCCCGACGCGCCGGACGCGGGTCCGGCCCCGACGTCGACCCGGCGCTCGCGCCGCGGCAGCAAGACCCGGAGCGCACCCGAGCGCTCCGCCCACCCCGCACAGGAGAACGAATGACCGTGAGCCCGCCAGGCGCCGCCCCCGCGGCGACCATCGGACGCCGTGTGGGGGCGTTCGCGATCGACATCGGCGTCGCCTGGGTGATCGGCGCCGTGCTGGTCGGCATCGTCGTGGGCATCATCTTCGGCGTCGGTCCGGCGTGGCAGCGCGACGGCCTGGCGGTCATGATCCTGCTGAGCTACGCCGGCATCGGCCTCCTGCTGTTCGCCTGGTGGCTCGTCTACTCGGCGATGCAGGGCAGCCGCGGCGGGTCGATCGGGCAGCGGATCCTCGGGCTGCGCCTGCACGACGCCTCTTCGGCCGCCCCGATCGGCTTCTGGCGCGCGATCCTCCGCAACCTCGTGTTCAGCCTCGCCGCGTCGATCGTGGTCGGCTACTTCACGCCCCTCTTCGACGCAAGCCGCCGCCGCCAGGGCTGGCACGACATGGCATCGCGCGCGGTGGTCGTCGACGTCCGGAAGGCGGTCCCCGGTTCCCCTCCACTCGCCGCTGGCGCGTCGCGCGGAGCCTCCGGAGCCGGGGGCCCAGCCGGGGCCGCCCTCGCCGCCATGACCGCGGCGAACCCTTACCTGGCCGCACCCGCCGGCGCCGCACCGCTGCCGCCCGCGCCGCCACTGCAGCCTGCACCCCTGCCCGCACCGGGATTCACGCGCGCGCCCGCCCCGGCCGCAACGCGGCCCGCCGCTCCCGTGCCGACCGGTGTGATCGCCGATGTCCCGTGGATCACGCACGAGCCTCCCTTCACCCGCGCGGCCGAGCCCTTCCCCGACGTCACGATGCCGTTCCCTGCCGCGACGACGACCGAGCCGCTCGGCGCCACCGCGACCGCCACCGCCATCGCACCTGCCGCAGCACCCGCGTTCGCAGCATCCGTCATCCCCGCGTCCGTCGAAGAGGACGTCGAGGCCACGCGCATCGTCGTGCCGCCGCCCGCCCAGCGGGCCGCGCTGTACGACGGCGCGCCGGTGCTCGCGGTGCTCACGTGGGATGACGGCACGCGGATGGCCGTGTACGGGCGCACCCTCTACGGCCGCAACCCCGCGGGCGAGGACGGCGCGGTCGCGATCCCCGTGCGCGATGAGACGCTGTCGCTGTCGAAGACGCACTTCGAGGTCGGCGGCGACACCGCCGGCACGTGGATCGCCGACCGCCACTCGACCAACGGCACGACGCTCGTCCGCGACGGCGGACGGATTCCGCTCACCCCGGGCGTGCGCACGAACCTCCGCGACGGCGACACGCTCGAGTTCGGCGACCGGCGCGTGACGGTGGGGCTCGCACGATGACCGGGACCACCCCGCCCATCGCGGTCGCGTTCGGGGCGTCGACGGATGCGGGCCTGCGCCGCCGCATCAACGAGGACTCGTACCTCGCGGTGTCGCCCCTGTTCCTCGTGGCCGACGGCATGGGCGGTCACAACGCGGGCGAGATCGCCAGCGCGACCGTGATCCAGGAGTTCTCGGGCCTCACCGGTCGCGAGAGCCTGACCATCGACGACGTGCAGGCCGCGGTCGTCGCCGCGCGCCGCCGCGTCGCGGCGCTGCCGGCCGGCGCCGGTGCGGGTGCCGGCACGACCCTTGCGGGTGTCGTCATCGCCGACGTCGACGGCGAGGGCTACTGGCTCGCCCTCAACCTGGGCGACTCGCGCACCTACCGCCTCAGCGAGGGCCACTTCGAGCAGGTGAGCGTCGACCACTCGGTCGTGCAGGAGCTCGTCGACAGCGGACAGCTCGCCGCCGACGCCGCACAGCGCGACTCCCGCCGCAACGTGATCACGCGCGCGATCGGAGCGGGCAGCGACGCCGAGCCCGACTACTGGCTCATCCCCGCCGAGGACGGCGACCGCATCCTGGTGTGCTCCGACGGACTCTCGGGCGAGCTCGAGCAGGATGCGATCCACGGCATCCTCCTCGCCGAAGCCGACCCGCAGGCGGCCGCGACCCGGCTCGTGCACGAGGCGATGGTGCGCGGCGGCCGCGACAACATCACGGCGATCGTCGTGGACGCCCTCGCGGTGCGCACCCGCACGAGCCGCGCGTCCGAGCGCGACACGGTGCCGGTGAGCGCCGCCGACACCACCGACGACGCCGACATCGACGGCGACACGCTGCCCCGCGCGGTGTTCGCGGGAGGATTCTGATGCCCACGCTCTACGCCCCGGGAACCACACCGGTCGCCGTCACCCCGCGCGGATTCGCCGTGCTCGAGCCCGGCGCCTCGGCGTCCCTGCTCACCCGCATCCGGTCTGTGCTCGCCGACGGCCGTGGCCTCGGCGGCGTCATCGAGGCGCTCACCGGCGCGTACGGCGCGTCTCTCACCGCGATCCCCGCGTTCGCGGTGGCACTCGCCGACGGCGACGGGATCCGCGTCGCCGTGCGCGGCGACTTCGCGTTCGACATCGACGGCGCGGCGTCCGAGAGCGTGTCGGGCGCCGGCGTCACGACGTGGACCGAGCGCGTCATCCCGGGTGCGGTGCGCGTCGCGCTCACGACGCCGGGGTCCGACGGCCCGGCCGAGTTCGAGATCGCCGACGGCATCGTGCTGGCGAGCAGGATCGAATGGGATGCTGCGCCCGCAGGTGCGGCGTCGGCTGCCGGTGATGTCCCGGCCGAGGCCGCACCGGGTCCGCGCCGGCGCGAGGTCGCGGCGCCTGCGGCATCGGAGCCCGCTGACGCCGTCGACGCGCCGGTACCGGCGGAGGCGCCCGCGATCCCGGTGGCGCCCGTTGCCCCGGCTCCATCCGCCGAGGAAGCACCGGTCCGCAGTGCGTGGACCTCGCATGCCGCGGTCGCAGAGACTCCTTCGGCGGCCCCGGGTGAGCTCATCGACTCGACCTCCGTGCCGTCGGTCGTCGACGCCGAGACCCTGCTTCCCCTCGACTCGGCGCTCACCCCGCCCGCTGCGACCGAGGTGCCGCTGCCTCCGGCCGGCCCGGCGCCGGCCGGCGACGACGAGTTCGCCGCGGCGACGGCGTTCGACGACGTCTGGGGTGCCACGGTGATCCGGTCCGCCGACGACGGCCCCGTCCGCCTCGGCGAGAACCCCGAGCCCGCTCCCGCCGCGCCGCCCGCCGGCGACCACGACGGCGCGACGATCTCACTGGCCCAGGCCCGTGCACTGCGTGAAGCGGCGGGTGGACCGGGGAGCGCGGCATCCGGGTTCCCCATCGACTCGGCCCCTGCGCCGCTCGCGCCGCCGCGCCCGCCCGCCCCCGGACGCATCCGGGTGTCGACGGGGCAGGTGCTGCCGCTCGACCGCACCGTCGTGATCGGCCGGCGCCCGCGTTCGACACGCGTGAGCGGCACCGATCTGCCGCATCTGGTGGCCGTCGACAGCCCTCAGCAGGACATCTCGCGCAGCCACGTCGAGCTGCGGGTCGAGGGCGAGAGCATCGTCGCGACCGACCTGCGCACCACGAACGGCACGACGCTGCTGCGCCAGGGCGCCGACCCCGTGCGGCTGCACCCGGGCGAGAGCACGGTGGTCATCCCGGGCGATGTGCTGGATCTGGGCGACGGCATCACCGTCGCGATCGAGGGGCTGTCGTGAGCGCCAAGCGCGCGCCCATGGCGCCGCCGGATCTTCCCGGCTTCACCTACGTCGACCTGCTCGGCTCAGGCGGCTTCGCCGACGTCTTCCTGTACGAGCAGCAGCTGCCCAAGCGTCGCGTCGCGGTCAAGGTGCTGCTCACCGACCGCATGTCGAGCGGCTCGGTGGAGGAGTTCACCGCCGAGGCGAACGTCATGGCGATGCTGTCGACGCACCCGGCGATCGTCACGATCTACCAGGCCGGCGTCGCGAAGGACGGCCGCCCCTATCTCGTGATGGAGTACTGCCCGCGGCCGAACCTGCAGGTGCGGTACCGGCGCGAGCCCTTCTCGATCGCGGAGTCGCTGCGCGTCGGCGTGCAGGTGGCGGCCGCCGTCGAGACCGCGCACCGCGCGGGCGTGCTGCACCGCGACATCAAGCCCGCGAACATCCTCGTCACCGAGTACAACCGCCCGGCGCTCACCGACTTCGGCATCGCTTCGACCACGAACGCGGCCGCCGAGTCGGCGGGCCTGTCGATCCCGTGGTCGCCGCCGGAGTCGTTCGCCGACGTGCCCCGCAGCGACCCGCGCTCGGACGTGTACGCGCTGGGTGCGACCGTCTACACGCTCCTCGCCGGACGCTCGCCGTTCGAGCTGCCGGGTCAGCGCAACGGCGCGGCCGAGCTCATCCACCGCATCGAGACGCTGCCGCTCCCCGCCCTCGGTCGCGCCGACGTGCCGGTGTCGCTGCAGCGCGTGCTCGAGCGCGCGATGGCGAAGGCGCCGGCCGACCGCTACGAGAGCGCGCTCGCCCTCGCGCGTGCGCTGCAGACCGTGCAGATCGAGCTGTCGCACTCGGTCACCCCCATCGACATCCTCGATGACCACGTCCCCGAAGACATCGAGGAGGACGAGGACGACGGCCTCACCCGCGTCCGCGGCGTCGTCAGCATCAACCCCGAGACGACCCCCGCGGCGGGTATGACCCGACCGTCGGCGGTCACGGCGCCGAGCGCCGCCGCCGTCGCGCCGCGGTTCGACCCGGCGCCCGTCGAGACCGAGACGGTCGCCCGCCGCGCACCCGCGCCCCCGTCGGCGTACGAGCAGACGGTCCGGCGCGATCAGGTCGACCTGCCGGTGTCGCTCGACGAGACGATCGTGCGCGCTCCCGCCTTCGACGCGGCCCCGCCCCGGGAGGAGGAGACGGATGCCGCGCCCCCGCGTCGCCGCCGCACCGGACTCTGGATCGGGCTCGGCGCCGCCGCGCTCGTGATCGTGGCGGTCATCGTCGGGGTGTCGCTGCCGGGCATCCTGTCCGGCACGGCGCAGGAGCAGCCGAAGCCGACGGAGTCGTCGAGGCCGCAGGACCCGATCTCGGCCGTCATCCCCGCCGTCACGGACGTCGTCGGGACGCCGGTCGACGGCGGCGTGAGGTTCACGTGGACGAACCCCGACCCGCAGGACGGCGACCACTACCTCGTCACGCCGGTGTCGGTGAGCGACAGCGATCCCGAACCCGAGCCCGTCGACGCGGCCGAGATCATCGTGCCGGCCGCTGCCTCGGGACCCACCTGTGTCGACGTGGAGCTGGTCCGCGCGAACGGGCAGTTCCAGAACGAGCCCACTCGGGGGTGCACACCGTGACAGCCGCAGAGGTCGACGAGCTCAGGGTCGAGTTCGCGGGCGAGGAGTTCTCCGTCGAACCCGGCACCGTGTTCACGGTGGGGCGCGAGGGCGACCTCGCGATCGACGACAACCTGTTCCTGCACCGCAACTTCCTCACGATCCAGAACGTCGAGGGCCTCTGGCTGCTCTCGAACGTCGGCTCGCGCCTGTCGGCGACGGTCACCGACTCGGGCGGGCGGGTGCAGGCCTGGCTCGCACCCGGTGCACGGCTGCCGCTCGTCTTCGCCGCGACATCCGTCATCTTCAGTGCCGGCCCCACGACCTACGAGCTCACGATCCACGCGGCCGAGCCGACCTTCCGCGACACGCAGCCGCCCGCTGACGACGACGGCCTCTCGACGATCGGCGAGGTGCCGCTGACGCACAGTCAGCGCGTCATGATCCTCGCGCTCGCCGAGCCCGTGCTGCGGCGCGACGGCACCGGAATGAGCGAGCTGCCGACGTCGGCCCAGGCCGCCGAGCGGCTCGGCTGGACGCTCACGCGCTTCAACCGCAAGCTCGACAACGTGTGCGACAAGCTCGACCGCGTCGGCGTGCCGGGCATGCGCGGCGGGGTGCGCTCGTACGCCACCAACCGCCGCGTGCGACTCGTCGAGCACGCGATCGCGGCACGCCTCGTCACGCGTGACGACCTCCCTCTCCTGGACGTCGAGCAGGAGAGCTCGCTGCGCGGCGAGAGTGAAGCGGACGAGACCTGAGTCGCGCCGCTCGTCGGCTGATCCGGGTGAGGCGCGTCAGCGCCCGGCGTCGTACAGGTGGCGTCCGCCGTGGCTGACGACCTTCACCACCACACCGCGGCGGTGCAGCTCGTTGACGGTGCGGGTCTCCTCGTCGATGTCGCGGCCGAGCGCGTGCACGTTCGCGACCACGAGCACATCGCCCCGGACGAGCGTGCCGAACAGGCGGACGAGCCGGTCCTCCCAGGACTCGAGGGTCTCGGGAGCCGGGTGACGGAAGCCCTCGATCGGCACGCCGAAGCGCGTGAGATCGCCGCGCTGCTCGACCACGGACGGCATGTCGTCGCGTGCGATCACGAGTCCGACGAGACGTGAGCCGGCGGGCTGGGCGAGCCACCAGTTGCGGTTCTGCTGCAGCTCGGTGAAGCACTTGGGGCACTCGGCTGCCTGGTGCGGCAGATGCAGCGGCGCGGTATCGGACGCGACCGACCCCGGAGTCGGCGCCGCGTGCGTGTGCGCGGCATCCGGCGTCTTCGTCGTCTCGCTCATGTGAGGCCCCCTCGCTCCCGACCATTGTCCCTCACACCGCCGTCATGCGGCGACGCGGTGCCCTCGCGACAAGTGCTGCACTTTCCGGCACCTGCTGCGTCGCGCGACGCAGCAGGTGCCGGGAACTGCAGCGGTCGCGGCAAGGCCGCGCTCAGTCCTCTTCGTCGTCGAGGCGCAGCTCGAGGCTGAGCTGGTCGGCGTCGAGCTCGGCGAGGGCGTGGCGCAGGGCGGGCGTGCTGTACTCGCCGCCCGACGACAGCTCGTTCAGGCGCCCGCGCATCGCCTCGATCATCGCGAGCCGCAGCTCCAGCAGGTCGCGGGTCGGGAGCCCGTCGGCGTCGTCGGGCGGGTCGACCATGCGGCTGCCGATGCGTTCGACGAGCTCGTCGTCGAACGCGGATCCGTCGCGGCGGCGCAGCGCGGGGCTCGACAGCGCGCCGATCGCGGCATCGCGCAGCTCGTCGTCGAGTGCCGACTGCTCGGCCTTGTCGAGGCTGTCGTCGCCCGGGCGTTCGAGCCGCAATGCCCTGACGAGCCACGGCAGCGTGAAGCCCTGCAGCATGAGGCTGCCCACGGCGACCGCGAACGCGATGAACACCAGCAGCGCGCGGTCGTCGGTGACGTCGCTCGAGATCGTCTGAGCCGCCGCGAGCGTCACGACGCCGCGCATGCCGGCCCACACGATGATCGCGCCGTGCTTCCACCCGAGCGGCGACGCCTGGTAGTAATCGAGGTCGCTGAGCGCCCGTGAGACGCGCGACCGCATCGACGAGAGGCGCCGCTGGGCCCGCGGGTCGTCGAACGAGACCTCGCCGCGACGGCCGCGATATCGCGGGTCCGGCACGGCCGTGCCGTCGGCGATCTGATCGAGCCGGCTGTTCATCGCCTCGAGGCGCGTGCGCTGCCGCCCGCGGGCGCGTCGGCTCTGCAGCCACACCAGCAGCGAGACGTACCCGGCGCGCGCCGCGATGATGATCGCCAGCGCGCCGAGCGCGATCCCGAGGCCCGTCCCGAGGCCGTTGTGCTGCTCGACGTTCTGCTCGACGATGTCGCTGAGCTCGAGCCCCATGATGAGGAAGACCGCGCCCTCGAGCACGAGTTCGATCGTGTGCCAGTTGTGCTCGTCCGACCGTCGCTGCTCGGGCGTGAACCACCGGGCCGCACCCTGACCGGTCACGATGCCCGCGACCACCGCGGCGACGAGGCCCGATCCGCCGAGCTCCTCGGTGGGGATGTACGCGATGAAGGGCACCACGAAGCCGATCGCGGTGTTCGCGGCGGAGTTCTTGATGAGCGACCGCAGTCGCAGGTTGAGCCACCCGACTATCGCGCCGACCACGACCGCGACGACGACGCCCCACGCGAACGCCGGGATGAACCCGAACCCGATGCGGGTGTCGCCGCTGACGCCGGTCGCGAGCCCGACCGAGGCGATCATGGTCCGCAGCAGCACCAGCGCGGTCGCGTCGTTGAGCAGGCTCTCGCCCTCGAGCATCGTCACCACGCGGCGCGACACACCCAGGCGTTTGACGATCGAGGTGGCCACAGCATCCGTGGGACTGAGGATCGCCCCGAGCGCGACAGCGACGGCCGGATGGATACCGGGGATCACGGCCATGAAGAAGAGCCCGAGCAGGACAGAGCTCAGGATGACGAGCAGGAACGACAGCCCGGCGATCGGTCCGAAGTCACGGCGGAACTCGATCGCGGGGAGCGAGACGGCCGCCGAGTACAGCAGCGGAGGCAGCACGCCGACGAGGATGAACTCGGGGTTGATCTCGGGGATCTCGAGGAACGGCAGCAGGCTCACCGCGCCGCCGACGAGCACGAGGATCAGGGGCCCCGCGATCCCGAGCTTGGGCGCGACCGCCGTGGCGAGGGCGATCACCACGATCGCGATGATGACGACGATCAGGGCTTCCACGACTCAGAGCCTATTGCCGGGCCCGTCCCGGCCCCCGGCGAACCGTCGAGCGCGTCAGAGCACGCCGAGCGCCCGGACGGCGTCGCGCTCCGCGACGAGTTCGTCGACGGATGCCGCGACCCGTGCCCGTGCGCGATCGTCGAGGTCGAGTCCCTCGACGACGCGATAACCGTGGTCGTGGCCGCGCGAGGTGACCGGGAACGAGCACACCAGTCCCTCGGGCACCCCGTACTCGCCGCGTGAGACGACCGCCGCCGAGGTCAGGCCGCTGCGGGTGCCGAGCTGCTCGTCGCGCACGTGATCGATGGCGGCGTTCGCTGCCGAGGCCACCGACGACGACCCGCGCACCTCGATGATCTCGGCGCCGCGCTTCGCGACGCGCGGGATGAAGACGTCGTCGAGCCACGCCGTCGCTGCGACCTCGCCGCCGAGGCGCTCGGCCAGGGCCTCCAGCACCGGCATCCCGTCGGGCAGGATCGCGTGCGACACGTCGGGGAACTGCGTCGCCGAGTGGTTTCCCCAGATCACGACGTCGGCGATGTCTCCGGGAGCGACGCCGAGCACCTCCGCGAGCTGGCCGACGGCGCGGTTGTGGTCGAGGCGCGTGAGCGCCGTGAAGCGCTCGGCGGGGATGTCGGGAGAAGCGGATGCTGCGGCGATGAGCGCATTCGTGTTCGCGGGGTTGCCCACCACGACGACGCGCACGCTGTCGTCGGCCACCGCGCCGATCGCGTCGCCCTGGGGTCCGAAGATGCCGGCGTTCGCGGCGAGCAGGTCGCCGCGCTCCATGCCGGCAGTGCGAGGCCGCGCGCCCACGAGCATCGCGATCCGGGTGCCGTTGAAGGCCGTCAGCGGGTCGTCGGTGACGTCGACGTCGGCCAGCAGCGGGAACGCGCAGTCCTGCAGCTCGAGCGCCGCGCCCTCGGCCGCGCGCATGCCCTGGGGGATCTCGAGCAGGCGCAGCCGAACCGGACGATCCGGGCCGAGCATGTCGCCCGCTGCGATGCGGAACATCAGGGCGTAGCCGATCTGGCCTCCGCCGCCGGTGATGGTCACGGTCGTGGGTTCGCTCGCCATGCTCCCGAGCCTAGACCGGCGGCATTGTACTCATTCCTGGCGATTCGGGAATGGTTCCTGCTGAGGATCGGACTGTCGGGGTACCGTGACGGCATGACGTTCAATGAGAACGCCAACGTCGGGGGGAACACGGCGAGGCGTCGAGGCGGGGGCATCGCGGTGGCGGGCGGCGGCATCGCCGGCCTCGGTGCGATCGCGGTGATCCTGTTCCAGCTGTTCACCGGACAGGACCTGTCGAGCATCATCCCCTCGCAGCCGCAGGTCGGATCCGGTCAGGAGTCCGAGATCCAGCAGTGCGAGACGGGCGCCGACGCGAACGCCAACGACGAGTGCCGCCTCGCCGCCGGCAGCGTCGTGCTCGACCAGTACTGGGGGTCGCAGGTGCAGGGCTACCGTGCGCCGCAGTTGATCATCGTCGACCAGCAGACCGGCACCGCGTGCGGCACGGCGTCCAACCAGACCGGCCCGTTCTACTGCCCGCCCGAGGAGAAGGTCTACATCGACCCGACCTTCTTCGGGCTGCTGCGCCAGCAGTTCGATGCCTCCGCGGGCGACCTCGCGCAGCTCTACGTCCTCGCCCACGAGTACGGGCACCATGTGCAGAGCATCACCGGCATCATGAACGAGCACCCGAACAACGGCACCGGGCCTGACAGCAACGGAGTGAGGATCGAGCTGCAGGCGGACTGCTTCGCGGGCGCGTGGGTCGGCGACATGACCGAGCAGCGCGACCAGAACGGCGTACCGTATCTGAAGGAGCCCACTCAGCAGCAGATCGCCGACGCGATCAACGCGGCCGGCGCGGTGGGCGACGATCACATCCAGCAGGAATCCGGGGGCGCCGTGAACCCCGAATCCTGGACCCACGGTTCGAGCGAGCAGCGACAGGGCTGGTTCGAGACCGGCTACCGGAACGGTCCCTCCGCGTGCGACACCTTCGCCGTCTCGGGGGGAAGCCTATGAACGAACACCTCGCCGACATCCTCTATCCGCCCATCGAGCCCTACGACACCGGCACGCTCATCGCCGGCGAGGGCAACCGCATCGCGTACGAGCAGAGCGGAAACCCCGAGGGCAAGCCGGTGGTGTTCCTCCACGGCGGTCCGGGCGCCGGCACGTCGCCCTGGCACCGCCGCTTCTTCGACCCCGAGCGGTACCGCATCATCCTGCTCGACCAGCGGGGCTGCGGCCGTTCCACCCCGCACGCCAGCGAGCCCGACGCCGATCTCCGCCACAACACCACGTGGCACCTCGTCGCCGACATCGAGCTGCTGCGCAAGAACCTCGGCATCGAGAGGTGGCAGGTGTTCGGCGGCTCGTGGGGAAGTGCGCTCGCGCTCGCCTACGCCGAGGCCCACCCGCAGGCCGTCACCGAGATCGTGCTGCGCGGCATCTTCACCCTGCGCCGCCACGAGCTGGAGTGGTTCTACGAGGGGGGCGCAGCATCCATCGTCCCGGATCTGTGGGAGGAATTCATCGCTCCCATCCCGATCCTCGAACGCTCGCAGCTCATGCAGGCCTACCACCGCCGCCTCTCCGATCCCGACCCCGCCGTGCACGTTCCGGCCGCGGTCGCGTGGTCGCGCTGGGAGGCCGCGAACCTCACGCTGCTCCCTGACGCGGAGCTCATCGAGGCGATGACGGAACCCCGCGCGGCGGTGGCGTTCGCGCGCATCGAGAACCACTACTTCCTTCATGGCGGCTGGTTCGAGCCCGAGCAGCTGATCGCGAACGTCGGCCGCATCCGCGACATCCCCGCCGTCATCGTGCAGGGCCGCTACGACGTCTGCACCCCCGCGATGACCGCGTGGGATCTCCGCCGCGCGTGGCCCGAGGCCGACTTCGTGATGATCCCGGATGCTGCGCACGCCGCGTCCGAGCCGGGCATCGCGTCCGCCCTGCGCGCCGCGACGGACCGCTTCGCGGACCGGGCGCCGGAGGATGCGGATGCGCCTGCGGAGGTTGCGGAGGCGTCGGCGGAGGAGGCGGATGCGCCTGCGGAGGATGCGGAAGCGCCGGCGGAGCAGGCGGAGACGGACGCGTCCGCGGAGGATGCCGAGGAGTCGGCGGAGCAGGCGGAAGCGCCGGCGGAGCACGCGGAGGCATCCGCGGAGGATGCCGAGGAGTCGACGGAGCAGGCGGAAGCACCCGCGGAGGGCGTCGAGGCGCCGGCGGACGAGCCGGAGGCGCCGGCGGACGACTCTGACGCTCACGAGGCCGCGGCGGCGCCCGGGGTGTCTGAGTCGGGAAACGCTGAGGGGGAGCCGGACGAGTCCGAGCCTGCGCCCGATGAGTCGGAGCCCGCGGCAGATGAGTCCGATGAGCAGGACTCGCCAGAGGTGTCCTCCGAGCCCGAGGCCGACCTCGACGCCGACGGCCCCGAAGGCGACCCTGATCCCGAGGCCGTCCCGACCGCGGAGCCGGGGCTCCGCCGGGAACGCATCCGCAAGCGGTCGAAGAAGCGCAAAGACACCGCCGACCTCTGACCGCGCCGGGGAACGCCCAGCCGCCCACTGGTAGGGTGGAAACCCTTGCAGCGCATTCTTGCGCTTCTCGCGTCGTAGAACGCTTCCCTCGCGCCGGCATCCGGACCCCGATCCGAAGAACCGCGCTGACATCTTTCGTACGGCGACCCGCGGGCGAGATACGCCCCGGCCACCGACAGGGCACTCGCGTGCCCAGAGAACATCCCTCATGACCGAAACCTCGTTCGGCGCGCTCGGCGTGCCGCAGCCCCTCGTCGACGCGCTCGCCGCGAACGGCAAGACCACCGCGTTCCCGATCCAGGTCGACACGCTCCCCGACACGCTCGCCGGCCGCGACGTGCTCGGCCGCGGCAAGACCGGCTCGGGCAAGACCCTCGCCTTCTCGATCCCCATGGCCGCGCGCCTCGGCGGCAAGCTCGCCGGCGGCACCCGCCGCAAGGGCCGCCCGCTGGGCCTCGTGCTCGCGCCGACCCGTGAGCTCGCGACGCAGATCGATGCGACCCTCGCGCCGCTCGCCAAGGCCTACGGCCTCACGACCACCACGATCTTCGGCGGCGTGAACCAGAACCGTCAGGTGAACGCGCTCAACGCCGGTGTCGACATCGTCGTGGCGTGCCCCGGCCGCCTCGAGGACCTCATGAAGCAGGGCTTCGTGCACCTCGACGCCGTCGAGGTCACCGTCATCGACGAGGCCGACCACATGGCCGACCTCGGCTTCCTGCCGGGTGTCACGCGCATCCTGAACGCGACGCCGTCCGGCGGCCAGCGCCTGTTGTTCAGCGCGACCCTCGACAACGGGGTCGACAAGCTCGTCAACCGCTTCCTGCAGAACGAGGTGCTGCACTCTGTCGACGAGGCGCACTCGCCCGTCGCCGCGATGACGCACCACGTCTTCACGCTGGCCGACGCCGACGCCAAGAAGGACGTCGTCAAGGCCCTCGCCTCGGGCATGGGTCGCCGCATCCTGTTCATGCGCACCAAGCACCAGGCGAAGAAGCTCGCGAAGCAGCTCACCGGCCAGGGCATCCCGGCCGTCGACCTGCACGGCAACCTGTCGCAGGCCGCGCGCGACCGCAACCTCGCGGCGTTCTCGTCCGGCGCCGTCAAGGTGCTCGTGGCGACGGATGTCGCGGCCCGCGGCGTGCACGTCGACGACGTCGAGCTCGTCATCCACGTCGACCCGCCGATGGAGCACAAGGCGTACCTGCACCGCTCCGGCCGCACGGCCCGCGCCGGCGCCGAGGGCGCGGTCGTCACCCTCGTGCTCCCCGAGCAGCGTCGCGACGTGTCGCAGCTGCTGCGCAAGGCCGCGATCTCCGTCGAGCCCGTCGCCGTCACGGCGACCTCGCCCGAGGTCGTCGAGCTCGTCGGCAAGGTCGCCCCGTACGTCAAGCCGGTCCCCGTGGCCGAGACGCCGCGCGGCACCAGCCAGGGCGCGAACGCCCAGCGCAAGCGCGCTGCGCGTGACGCACGCGAGACGGATGCTGCCGCCACCGCCGGCCGCTCCGGCGCGGGCCGTCGCCGTCGCGGTTCGGGCCAGGGCGGTTCGGCGCAGGGCGCCGGCCGTCAGCAGGCCACGGGCGGTCAGCGCCGCGACGCCGCCACCACGCACGACAAGGCCTCGCACCAGCGTCACGACCAGAGCGCAGGTCACTCGCGTTCGGCCCAGCCCACCGGCAACCCCCGCACCCCGGGCCGTCGCGCCTCGTCGGGCGGCACCGGCAAGCTCATGGTCGGCTCGGTCGTCCGCCCCAACGGCACTAACCGCCGCGGCGGCCGCTGACCCCCAGCGCACGCTTCCCAGACGCCCCGTCGCTCCCCGCGGCGGGGCGTCTTCGTTGTGCGTGCGCCGCGGCCTCGCGCCGCAGCATCCGTCCCTCCTTCCCTCCGACAGGTCAACCGGGCTTCTGCAGGACGCGTGCGCGGAGATCGGTCCTGTGGAACCGCGGTTGACCTGTCGGCGAGGTGCGCTGCGCGATGCGGGGCGGCCCTCGTCCCTGCGAAACTCGGAGATCCGGCCGGATTCGGCCCGATGGGCCGAATCCATCCGAATCCCGCGAGATCTCCGAGCTGCGCCTGACGGTCAGGCGCCGTCGCCGGCGATCGCGGCGACCGCGCGGGCGAGCTCGTCACCGGTGGGCAGGGAGTCGGGGCTGATGATCCACAACAGGCCGAGGCTCTGCACGAGGACGAACTCGAGCTTGGCGATCGCATCGAGGTCGGCGGCGCTGAGGTCGGGGCGCGCGGAGCGCAGCACCTCGACGATGCCGAGGTGCGCCTGCTCGGTGGCATCCGCCAGCGCCCGGCTCGCGCCGGCGTCGCGCGACACGCGGACGGAGTTCTCGAGGCTCGCGACCAGGGCCTCGCGGTTGGCCGCGAAGATCTCGGGCATGCGGTCGAACAGTGTGGCGAAGCCGTCGATCAGGGGGAGCGCGGCCGTCTCGTCGACGATGGCCTCCATCGCGTCGCCGATGCCGCTGCCGAGGGACTCGGTGAGCGCGGCGCTGATGAGCTCGTCTTTCGAGCCGAAGTGGTAGCCGATCGCGGCGAGGCTCACGCCCGCGGCAGCGGCGATGTCCCGGGCAGTGGCCTTGGCGACGCCCCGCTCGAGGATCACCTGTCGCGCGCCGGCCAGGAGGTCTTCGCGATTGCCCATGCGCCCATCGTACCGATGCGTCTTAGACGAACGTGCTAGACAAACGTGCGACTCACCTGTTAGACATATGTCTCATACGAACGTCTAAGAGATGGGATGCCTCATGAGCGACTTCGACGGGACGCCTCACGTCCTCGTGTCCGGTGCCGGGATCGCCGGTCTCGCCCTCGCTCTGCAACTCGTGCGGTCTGGCATCCGGACCACCGTCGTGGAGCGGGCGGCGGCCCCGCGTCCCGGCGGGCAGGCGGTCGACCTGCGCGGTGCGAGTCGCGAGGTGGCCGAGCGCATGAGCATCATGCCCGGAATCGATCGCCTCCGCGTGCACGAGGAAGGCATGTCGTATGTCGACGGCGAGGGCAGGGTCTTCGGTCGCATGTCGATGGCGGCCTTCGACGGGGAGGGCGCGGTCGCCGAGATCGAGATCGCGCGCGGTGACCTCGCGCAGGTGCTGCTCGATGCGCTGCGCGCCGCCTCCGAAGAGTCGCCGGGGCTGCTCGACCTCCGGTACGGCGACCGCCTCACCGCGCTCGCTCAGGACGAGTCCGGCGTCGACGTCCGGTTCGAGCACGCCAATCCCGAACGCTTCGACATCGTGGTCGGCGCCGACGGCGTGCACTCCCTCACTCGGCGCCTCGCCTTCGGGCCGGAGGAACAGTTCGCGACCTACCTCGGCGGCTACGCCGCGTTCTTCACGATGCCGACGCCGGCCGATCTCGAAGAGAACTGGTTCGCGATGCGGTTCGTGCCCGGAGCGACCTTCGGCATCCGGCCCGACCGCGACCCGGCGACGTCGAAGGCGATCCTCACGTTCCGCATGGACCGCGACCCCGCACTGCGCGGCGACCGAGCCGCGCAGGAGTCGCTGATCCGTGAGCGCATCGCCGGTGCCGGATGGCACGCGCCGGCAGTGCTCGAAGCGCTGGGCGAGGCATCCGATCTGTACTTCGACGAGCTGGTGCGCATCGACCTTCCCGACGTCGCGAACGGCCGGGTGGTGCTGCTCGGCGACGCCGCGTCGTGCGGCTCGCCGATGACGGGACAGGGGACCGCCGTCGCGCTCATCGGCGCGTACCTGCTGGCGGCGCGGCTCGCGGCGACGCCCGGCGATGCGCCCGGGGCGCTGCGGGCGTACTCGGCCGACATCGCGCCGTTCGCCGACAAGGGCAAGGAGATCCCCGGCGGCGGCATCAAGCGGATGGTCCCGGCGACGCGGCTCGAGGCGGCGATGTCGCGGGCGCTGACCCGCCTGATGTTCTCGCGCGCCGCGCTGCCGCTGGTCCGCCGCATGTTCGCCGGGGGCACGCCGCTGCCCCTCCCCGAGATTCCGGTGCCGGCAACACTCCGCTGACGCGCGGCTTAGGCGTCACGACGCGCGGGCCCGCTCGCATGACCCCGCGTGTTGCGCCACCCGAAGCGGCGGGGTCACAGTCCGGGGGTCACGACACGCGGCATCTCCGGTGCGACCCGTCGTGTTGCGCCACCCGAGTCCGCTGCCCAGACCCCGGGCGGGCGCCGTCAGACCCGGCGGCCGAGGATGAGGTCGGCGGCGACCTCGCCGATCACGATCGCGGGGGCGTTGGTGTGGCCGCGGATCACCGTGGGCATGACGGATGCGTCGGCCACGCGGAGTCCGGCGACCCCGCGGACGCGCAGCTCGGGGTCGACGACGGACGCGGCATCCGTCCCCATCCGCGCGGTGCCGACCGGGTGGTAGAGGGTGTGCGAATAGCGGCGGAGCGACAGCTCCGCACGTTCGGCCGGCGTCATGTGCTCCCCGCCGTCGGGCTGCACCCACGCGCCGGTCGTGAGGGCGCGGAGCGCCTCGGTGTCGATGAGGCGCTCGCACTCGGCGAGCCCCGCGAGCATGGTCTCGGCGTCGACGCCCTCGGGATCCGACAGGTACGCGGGGTCGATCAGCGGCGCGGCTGACGGGTCGGCGGACGCGAGCCGGATCGTGCCCCGGCTGCGGGGGCGCAGGAGGATCGCCCCCACCGTCAGTCCGTGCCCCGGCATCGGCACCAGGCCCTCGCCGACGTACGGGACGGGCGCGAAGATGATCTCGATGTCGGGGAGCCCTTCCGGCGCGCCCGTGCGCTCGGCGACCTCGGTGCGCACGAACCCGTAGGCCTCGGCGACGTTGGAGGTCAGCCTCCCCTTGCGGGCGGTGAGGTACCTCGCGAGCTCGGCGGGCTTCTCGGCGTCGTACAAGGTGCCGCCCTTCGCGGCCGGCGCGAGGCCCGCGACGAGGTGGTCCTGCAGGTTCGCCCCGACATCGGGGGCGTCTACTACGACCTCGATCCCGTGCTCGGCGAGATGCTCAGCCGGGCCGATGCCGCTCAGCATGAGCACCTGCGGAGTGTTCACCGCTCCGCCCGACAGGACGATCTCGCGCCGGGCGCGCACGTGGCGCGTGATCCCGTCGACGTCGACGTACGCGCCGGTGGCGCGGGGCTCCGCCCCGTCCTCCTCGGCAGCGATGAAGGTGATCCGGCGCACGTGGGCACCCGTCATCACCCGTAGGTTGCGCCGGCCCTTCGCGGGACGCAGGTAGGCGTCGGCCGTCGAGGCACGCGCGCCGCGGTGCTCGCTCACCATCGTCTGCGAGAAGCCCTGCCCCTCGGGCAGATTCGCGGGAGTGACAGGATGCCCCGCCTCGCGCGCCGCCGCCAGGAACGCGGCGGTATGGGGCCGGGGATCGCGCTGGTGCTCGACGGCTTGGGGGCCGTGCGCGCCCTGTGTCGCATCCGCCGGGTCGGACGTGCGCTCCACACGCTGGAAGTAGGGGACCAGCGCGTCCCACGACCACGTGGGGCCCGCGGCATCCGCCCATTCGTCGTAGTCGGCGGCGAAGCCGCGCACCCACATCATGGCGTTGAGCGACGACGACCCGCCCAGGGTCTTGCCGCGGGGCCAGTACACGGTACGGCCCTCGAGGCCCGGTTGGGGGACGGTGTCGTAGTTCCAGTCGTAGGCGCCGCGGAACAGCTTCGAGAAGGCGGCGGGCACGTGCAGCTCGAGCGCCTTGTCGGGGCCGCCGGCCTCGAGCAGCAGCACCGAGACGTTGCGGTCGTCGCTCAGCCGCGCCGCGAGCGCCGCTCCCGCGGAGCCCGCTCCGACGACGATGTAGTCGGCCTCGAGCCCGTCGGAGCCGAAGTCGGCCGTCACGCCCGCATGGCCTTCGTGAGCGTCTTCACCAGTCCGGGAAGCTTGCCGTCGACGAGGTAGCGCGTGAGCCCGGCGCTGACCTCGGCGCCGGTGCGCGAGCTCACGAACCACGGCGGCGTCGGCAGGATCGTGAACACGCCCTTGCCGACCGAACGGGGGAAGGGCCGGAACGGGCCGCGGGCGACCGACCGCTCGACACGGTCCAGCAGCAGCGCGTTGTGCACGACGCCGATGCCGCTCGACACGTCGTCGAGCGTCGCTCCGGGGAAACCGCCCCACGTGAGGCGTGCGGTGAGGAAGTTGAAGGCCGTCCATGTGTTGATCGCGATGTCGCCGTAACGCAGGTCGGCTAGCGCGCGCTCGAATCCTTCGCCCAACGCTTCCTCGGTGGCGGGGTCGATGATCACGTTGGCACCGAGGGTGCCGGTGAGCCTGTCGTTCGCGTGCGCGACCGCGGCGTCGAGGAACTCCTGGCCGGTGCCGCCGACCTCGACGACCCCGAGGATGGGCGCGAAGTACTCGACCGTCTCCACCGGGTCGTCTCCGGCGCCGGCTTCGACGATCACGCGCGTGCGGTCGGCGCTCCACACGGCATCGGGATACGCGGATGCTGCGGCCTCCAGCCGCTCTTCGCTGCGGGGGTACCAGACCGGGCGCTCCGGCGCCGCGGCGTACGCCGCATGCAGCTCCCGCAGGAACTCCGCGCGCTGCGGCCAGTCGGAGCTCATGATCACGACCTGGCCGGCGATGCAGTTGTGCCCGGCGTTCACGAGGCGCATTGTCGCGACGTGCTCGGCCTGGTACTTCAGGTCTGCCGCCGACCACCTTCCCGGCACCACGATGATGGGTGAGACGCCGCCGAGCTCGGCCGTGATCGGAACCTGAAGCTTCGGGCTTGCCGACGCGCGTGCTGCCGCAGCATCCGTTCCGGTGCCCCACACGATCGCGTCGAACGTGACTGCCGAGCCGGTGATGTGCACGTGCGCGAAGCGCGGGTGCGAGGTCAGGTAGGCGCCGGTCGCGGCCCCGCCGCGCACGATGCGCACGAAGCCGGGCTCGATCAGCGGGGCGAGCGCGCGCTCGAACACCGGCACGAGCGCGTCCTGCGTCGGGTTGACCTTGAGCAGCGCCACGCGATTGTGCGCGAAGAGCTCGTACAGCACGTCGGCGACCGGGATGGAGCTCACATTTCCCGCGCCCAGTACGAGGCCGACGCCACCCGACACGGTCGGGGTCAGCTGGGCGAGGCCCGCCGCGCGGGTCGCCTCGATCGCGGAGACGCCCGGCTCGAACCACACCTCGCCGGTGAAGCCCGACAGCAGGAACTTCTCGGTGCCGTTCAGGGGGAAGGTGTTCGCGCGCAGGCGCCCGCCGGGAGCCTCGTCGAGCGTGACGCCGTCGAGCGGGCTGCGGCCCTTCGCGAGCGCCTCGAGCGTCTCGCGCAGCGCGTCGAGCAGTCCGATGATGGCGTAGGGCCCGCCGAGCCACTCTTCGCCCGACAGCGGATGCCCCGGCTCCAGCCCCTTCGACATGGTCGCGGCGTCGGCCCACTCCTGTGCGACGACGCCGACGGCGTCGCGCACGCGGCCGAGCAGGCGGGCCCGCTGGTCGAGGGTGAGCGCGACCCACACCTTCGCGCCCGCTTCGAGCCGATCGATGTCGGCGTCGAGCGCCGCGCGCTCGTCGGCCGGAAGGTCGGACTTCGGCGCGCGCTTCGCTGGCGCCTTGCGCGGCTTCGCCGGTGTCGCGGACGAGGTGGGGGACATGTGTTCTCCTTCGAACTCGCGGCGACTCCCGCTCGTGAGTCCGTCACCGGGCATCCTATGTCACCGTGCCTGTGCGGCGGCACTCGGTCTCAGGTGGGCTGCGACTCGGTGTCGTGGTGGTCGATGTCGGCGCGGCGCAGCGGGTAGCGGGCGAGGGTGACAAGGCTCAGCGCGATCAGCACCGCCGGTGCGAGGCTGAAGCTCACGACGATGCCCGTGATCGCGGCATCCGGCTGCTCCACCACCTGCGTGCCCGTCGACGAGACGTATCCCGTCATGGCCAGGATCACCGCCAGCGTCGTCGCGCCGAGCGCGAAGCCCACCGTCTCGCCTGCGGTCCACACGCCGCTGAACGACCCCGCGCGGCCGGGGCCGTGCGTGCGCTCGTCGTGCGAGATGACGTCGGGGAGCATCGCCATCGGGAGCGACTGCATGCCGGCGTACGCGATGCCCGCGATGCCGACCGGCACGTAGATCCAGTCGCCCGGCGCCCACAGCATGCCGAGGATCGACAGCGCCGCGATCGCGAAGACGACGCTCGCGATCGTGAACGTCCGCTCCTTGCCGATGCGGCGCGCGACCACTCCCCACGCGGGGGCGGCGAGCAGCGCCGGCGCGATCAGCGCGACGAACAGCAGCTCGACCGCGGCCTGCGAGTGCAGCACCCAGGTCGCGACGTACTGCGCGCCGGCGAGCATCAGTCCGGTGGCCAGCGCCTGCAGCACGAACGTCGACAGCAGCATCCGGAACGCCCTGCTGCGCCGGAGTGCGCCGATCCCCTCGGCGAAGTGCGCCCGGATCCCGGCGGCCGGCGCCTCCGTCGCTCCGTCTTCCGGCGAGAGTGCAGCTGGTCGCCGAGACGCTGGTTCGTTCCCCACCTCTCGGCGACCAGGTGCACTCTCGCGGATCGGCTGAGGGGCGACGCCCGGAACCTCTGGGCGCGCGGGCCCAGCTGCGCGTTTGGCGACGCCCGTGGCGACCAGCATCCCGATCCCGATGACCACACCGCAGACGACGCCCATCACGACGTACTGGACGAACGGGTCCTCGGACACCCGACGCAGCGCCGGACCCCCGGCGCCGAACAGCAGGATCGCGAGCGTGAGCACGACGACGCGCCATGTCAGCAGCCGCGTGCGCTCGTCGTAGCGCGGGGTGAGCTCGGCGGGAAGCGCGATGTAGGGCACCTGGAAGAGGCTGAACGCCGTCGCCGTGAGCGTGAACGCGAGCAGCACCCAGATGCCGGCGACCAGCGGCCCGAGCGATGGCGGCACCGCGAACGTCAGCGCGAACAGCACCGGCAGCGCGAGCGCGCCGATCAGCATCAGGCGTCGACGGCTGCCGTGGCGAGCGAGGTCGCGGTCGGTGAGCGCGCCGATGACCGGGTCGATGACGACGTCCCACACCTTCGCGACCGTGATGACGGCGCCGGCTGCGAGCGCGGCGACTCCGAGCGAGTCGGTGAGGTAGTAGGTCAGCACCAGGCCGGGCAGGGTCGCGAAGCCGCCCGTGCCGAGCGAACCGGTCGCGTAGCGCGCGATCGTGCCCCGGCTGAGACGGGCGGAGGAGGTGGATGCCGGAACCCCAGTCGCCGGCGGAGCCTCATTGCTCATCGCGCCAGTGTAGGTCAGCCGTGTCGATCGATCGGTCCCCCTGTGGACACCGCCGCGCGGTCAGGATTCGGCGCGGACGGCGGCCTCGACCGCCCGGAGGCCGGCGAGGGTCTCGGCGAACGACGTCGAGAGCGGCGAGAGGCCGATGCGCAGCCCGCCGGGATCCCGGTAGTCGGGGATCACGTCCTGCGTCCACAGGCGGGCGGTGACCGCGCGCATCGACGGGTGCGACAGCGTCACGTGCCCGCCGCGCTCGGCGGGGTTCCGCGGCGAGGCGACCGTGACCCCGAGTGGAGCGAGCAGTTCGTCGGCCACACGCACGGCGAACTCCGTGAGTGCGACCGACTTGGCGCGTACGGCCTCGATGCCGACCTCGCCGAGCAGGTCGAGGGTGTCCTGCATCGCGAGCATGCCGACGATGGGCGGCGTGCCCGAGAGGAAGCGCCGCATGCCGTCGGCAGGGCGGTACTCCGGCCCCATCGCGAAGACGTCGGCCGTGCCCATCCACCCCTGGATGGGCTGTGCGAGCCGATCCTGCAGCCGTGCGGCGACGTAGGCGAACGCCGGCGAACCGGGACCGCCGTTGAGGTACTTGTACGTGCAGCCCACCGCGAGGTCGAAGTCCCACGCGTCGGCCTCGACCGGCACGGAGCCTGCAGAGTGGCACAGATCCCAGAGGATGAGCGCGCCGGCGTCGTGCGCGACGCGGGTGAGGGCCGCGGCATCCGCCAGGTATCCCGACCGGTACGCGACGTGCGACAGCAGCACGACGGCCGTCTCGGGGCCGACCGCCGCGCGGAGCGCGTCAGCCGACACACCGCCGTCGAGGTCGACGTGGATCCACCTGATGCGCCCGCCGCGTTCCGCGGCGATGCCCTCGACCAGGTAGCGGTCGGTGGGGAAGTTGTCGCGGTCGACGACGATCTCGACGCGTGCCGGATCCGCGGCGACGGCGGCGTCGAACGCCGCGCGCAGCAGCTTGTAGAGGAGCACGGTCGTCGAGTCGCCGATCACCGTCTGACCCGCCGCGGCGCCGATCGCCGCGCGGCCGACGGCGTCGCCGATGTCGAAGGGCAGCTGCATCCACGACTCGTCCCAGCCGCGGATGAGGCGCCCGCCCCACTCGTCTCGCGCGAACGCGGCGAGCCGCTCGACGCTCGCGCGCAGGGGGCGCCCGAGCGAGTTGCCGTCGAAGTACACGAGCGACGTCTCGGCTCCGACGAACGCGTCGCGGTGCGCGCGCAACGGGTCGGCGGCGTCGAGAACGGATGCCTCGTCCTCGAGTCGCTCGGCCACCGGCGCCTCGGTCGGGTCAGTGGTCGTCATGGATCAGCTCCTCGGTCGGGACGACGGTCGCGCCCCGCAGCCACTCGGCGACCTCGTCGAGGCCGGTCGGCGGCGGGCCGGGGACGAAGGTGCAGACGCCCGAGGGCGGGTCGGCGAGCGGCCACGGATCGGCCAGCGCCGAGATGAGCGCCGCACCGCGGATTCCCGCGCGGTCGAGCGCCGCGACCTCGTCGGGGTTGACGCCCACCGGCTGCTCGCCGTTGCCGAGGTCCGTGCCGTAGAGCACGCGTCCGCCCGCGGCGGCGAAGCCCGCGAGGTTCACCCGCGCGAACTCGGCCGCCTCGTCGTCGTCGCGGTGGATCGCGAGGGTCGAGATCCACACCTGGCCTGCGGCGACCGCGTGCGCAGTGAAGTGGCGTCCGACGAACTCGGTGAACGGCGTGTGGGCGAAGCCGTCGACGCCCGCGTCGAGCGCGAGTTGCGGCATCCCTTCGCCCTCCGCATGTGCGACGACGGGCAGCCCGCGCTCGCGCGCGACCTCCACGATCGCGGCCAGCGCCTGTGCGTCGAGCACGGGACCCGCGACGCTGTTGAGCGCCGCCTTGATGACGGATGCCCCGAACGACGCCTGCTCGTCGACCGCGGTCGCCGCACCGCCGGCGACGCCGGGGTGGGTCGACGCGTCCGCGATCTCGCGCGCGATCTCCGCGGGTGCCCAGGGTCGGCCGACCGGGTATCCGCCGACCGCCGTGAGGAACGCGCCGGCATATGCCACGCGCGGAATGCTGTGGTTCCCCCGCCGTGCCAGTGCCACCGGGTCGCCGCCGAGATCGACGACGCCGGCGATGCCGCCTGCGGCCAGACCGCTCTCGTCGATGAGGTGCAGGTGCACGTGGTGGTCGGTGAACGGAGGCAGCGAGACACCGTGCTCGCCGGTGATCGCCCGGCGGCAGAGCGCCGCCTCGGCGCCGAGGAGTTCGCGCAGCGCGTCGGGATCGTGCGACATCACAGCTCCGTCCGCACGGCGTACAGCTCGGGGAAGAACGTGAGGTCCAGTGCGCGCTGCAGGAACGGCACGCCGCTCGAGCCGCCGGTGCCCGTCTTCAGGCCGATGATGCGCTCGACCGTCTTGAGATGGCGGAAGCGCCAGAGCTGGAAGTTGTCCTCGAGGTCGACGAGCTCCTCGCACGTCTCGTAGGCCGCCCAGTGGGCCTCAGGGTCGCGGTAGATCTCGGTGAGCACCGGCACGAGCTCCGGAGTGTAGGTCCACGCCTTCGTGACATCGCGCTCGAGCACCTCGGCGGGGATCGGGTAGCCCGAGCGGGCGAGCATCGCGAGGAACTCGTCGTAGAGGCTCGGCGCCTCGAGCGCCGCAGCGACGAGGGCGTGGGCGGCGGGGTCGGAGGCGAACACCCGCAGCATGGCGGCGTTCTTGTTGCCGAGCGTGAACTCGACGGCGCGGTACTGCGCCGACTGGAATCCGCTGGCGTTGCCCAGCACGCCGCGGAACTGCCCGTATTCGGCGGGCGTCAGCGTCGCGAGCACCGACCACTGCTCGGTGAGGGTCTTCTGGACGTGCTTGACGCGTGCGATGCACTTGAGCGCGGGGGCAAGCTGGTCCTCGCGCAGCAGCCGGCACGCGGCGCCGAGCTCGTGCAGCACGAGCTTCAGCCACAGCTCCGTGGTCTGGTGCTGCACGATGAACAGCAGCTCGTCGTGGTGCTCGGGGTTGCTCAGCGGCCGCTGGGCCGACAGCAGGGTGGCGAGATCGAGGTAGCCGCCGTAGCTCATGCGGTCCTCGAAGTCGGTGACGACGGATCCTTCGATCGCCCGGGTATTGCGTTCGACGCTCACGGCCTCAGCCTAATTCGGCGGGGGTCCGCCGCGTCAGACCCGACCGCGAACCCGGGTCGATCCGGACCTCAGATGAGGGAGAGCTCCCGCAGCTTGGACTCGACGTCGGCGTTCGACGGCTCGACGTGGTGCGACGCATCCGGGTACACGACGACCGGGATGTTGGTGCGGCCCGAGATGTCGCGGGCGACGTCCGCAGCGGCGGGGTCGGCGACGAGGTCGACGTAGGTGTACGAGATGCCGAGCTCGTCGAGCTGCTTCTTGGTGCGGATGCAGTCGCGGCACCAGTCGGCGCCGAACATCGTGATGGTGGAGGGGGAGGAAGCCGGGGAAGTCACCATTCCATTCTCAGGGATGGAACCTGGGTGGGCGCCGCGTGCGGCGCCCACCCGCGATCGTCACCAGCTCGTCGGCTTCGGCGGCTGGTAGGCCCACACGTCGAAGAACGTGGTGAGGTCCTGATGGGAGACCTCTTCCGAGAGTGCGATGAAGTCGGCAGTGGTCGCGGTTCCGCCGCCGAAGCGTACGACCCACTGCTTCGCGATGTCGAAGAACACCTCGTCGCCGACCTTCTCACGCAGGGCGTGCAGCAGCGCCGCGCCGCGGTTGTACACCGGCGTGCCGAACAGGCCGAACGGGCCAGGGTCGGCGAGCACGGTGTTCCACGCGGACTGCGAACTCGAGCTCATCAGCGCGTTGAACCGTGCGTCGGCGGTCTGTCCGCCGTTGTGCTCGGTCCACATCCACTCGGAGTACGTCGCCCAGCCCTCGTTGAGCCAGATGTCGGCCCAGCGGCCCGGGCTCACCTGGTTGCCCATCCACTGGTGTGCGAGTTCGTGGGCGACGGTGCCCAGCCCCGCCGAGCTCGAGAAGAACGACCGGGTCTGCGTCTCCAGCGCGTACGACACGGAGTCGTTGTCGACGATGGCGCCGTACGAGACGAAGGGGTAGTCGCCGTACAGGCCCTCGAAGAAGGTGAGCATGTCGCTGGTCCTGGCGAGGTTCGCGTACTGGGCCGGCTGCCGCGACTTGTCGATCGCGTCGATGATCGGCGTGCCGTTCGCGGCCGTGTACTGCTCGAGCCGGAAGTCGCCGACCGTCGCGGTCGCGAGGTACGCGGCCATCGGGTCGGGCGCGTTCCAGCGCCACGTGGTCCTGCCGTCCGCGGTCTCCGCCCCCTCGAGGAGTCCGTTGGCGACGGCGACGCGCCCTTCGGGCACGGTGATCTCGTACGAGTAGGTCGCCTTGTCGGTCGGGTGGTCGCTCACCGGGAACCAGGTCGACGAGCCGTCGGGCTCGCTCACCACCATCGCCCCGTCGCGCGTGGTCACCCACCCGTAGAGTGCGTCTTCGATGTCGGTCGGACGACCGGTGGTGCCGCCGTAGGTCACGACCACCGTCGCGGACTGCCCGGTCTTGAGCTTCGGGCGCGGCGTGACGACGAGCTCCCCAGAGCCCTGCGCGAACGCCATGCTCTTTCCGTTCACCACGACCGACGACGCGGTGAGCCCCCGCAGGTCGAGGTTGAAGCGGTCGATGTCGGCCGTCGCGACCAGGTCGATGGTCGCCACCCCCGTCAGCTGCCCTTCCAGGGGAGCGGGCGCGGGCGGCGGCGGCGTGTAGTCGAGATCGAGGGCGTAGTGCTGGACGTCGATGCCGCCGTTGCCCGCGAACGGGAAGTACGGGTCGCCCGCGCCCTCCGACCCCGGGGCGTAGCGGGGGCCGGGTGTGCCGCCGGGTGCCGCGTTCGCCCCGGCGGCGCCGGCGAGCGAGGCGACGATGAGTCCGGTGGCGAGCGAGCCGAGGGCGATCGACCTCGCGATCCTCGGTGACGGGCGATGGGACGGACGTGCGGGCATGGCAGCCTCCGGGGTCGGCGAGGGTTTTCGCCCAGCATCCTCGGGTTGCGCACGCGTGTCGAGGGGCGATTCGCCGCCGTGCGTTGACCGAGGGTCTCCCATGCGTCTGCTGAACCGCCCGAGTCGGATTCGCCGGTGCATGGGAGGATAGCCCGCGATGCTGTTGTCGATCGTGGTTCCGACGTACAACGAGGCTCCGAACATCGCGGAGCTCGTCCGGCGTATCACCGCCGCGGTCCAGAACCGTGTCGACGCCGAGATCGTCTTCGTTGACGACAGCACCGACAGCACCCCCGACGTGATCCGCGAGGTCGCCGCATCCGCTGCCCTGCCGGTCCGGCTGATCCACCGCGACCGACCCGTCGGCGGTCTCGGGGGAGCGGTCATGGAGGGCTTCGCCGCGGCCGAGGCGGACGCCTGCCTCGTCATGGACGCCGATCTGCAGCATCCGCCTGAAGAGATCCCCGAGCTCTGGCACCGCTACTCGCGCGGCGACGTGGATGTCGTGATCGCCTCGCGCTATGCCGGCGGAGGCACCGCCGGCGGACTCGCGGACCGCACCCGGGTGATGGTCTCGAAGGCGTCGACGGCGGTGACGCGCGCGATGTTCCCCATCCGGCTGAAGGACGTCTCCGACCCGATGACGGGGTTCTTCCTCGTCGATCGCCGCACGATCGACGCCGAGCAGCTGCGCCCGCGCGGCTTCAAGATCCTGCTCGAGATCCTCGCGCGCCGCCCGATGCGCGTGGCCGAGATCCCCTTCGACTTCGCGGACCGCCATGCGGGCGAATCGAAGGCGTCGGTGCGTCAGGGACTGCACTTCCTCACGCAGCTGACCGCGCTGCGATTCGGCAAGATGTCGCTGTTCGCCGTGATCGGCGGGCTCGGCGCCGTCGCCAACGTCGCGATCGTCTGGGCGCTCACCCACTGGGGCGTCGACTACATCGTCGCCGCGATCGTCGCCGCCGAGGTGACGATCATCGGCAACTTCCTGCTGCAAGAGCGCTTCGTCTTCCAGGACATGCGCGAGAGCGCGTCCGGCGTGTGGCTGCGCTTCGCGAAGTCCTTCACGTTCAACAACGCCGAGGCCGTGATCCGCATCCCGATCGTCGCCATGATGGTCTCGACCGGGCACATCTCAGCGGTCGTGGCGACGGCGATCACCCTCGTGGTCGCGTTCTTCGTCCGCTTCCTCTTCCACTCGCTGGTCGTCTACGCGCCCCGCAAGGCGGGCGCCGCGGTCAGCCCCGCGCGCCGCTTCGTCGAGGACCTCGACCGCGAGGCCGTCCAGCCCGGCGAGCTCTAGAGGAACGGATGCCTCGGCCCGAGGCATCCGTCGCAGTCTCAGCCGTTCGTGGCGATGAGTCCGTCGGTGAGCGTCTCCTCACGCGGGTGCGACGCGGCCATCACCTCGAGGGCATGCCGCAGGGCGGTGCTGGACGTGTGCACCGTGTACGGGAAATACACGACCTCGACGCCCACCGCCGCGAACTCCCTTTCCAGTCGTGCCCCCTTCTTCGTGCCGCGCCAGTCGTCGCCCTTGAAGAAGTGTGTGAAGTGCAGCTGGCGCCACGTCTCGAGCTTGTCGGGGACATCCTCGATGTGGACGTCATCGACGTACGTGATGCTCCGGACGATCTCGACGCGCTCCGCCGTCGGGATGACGGGCTCGACGTGCTTGACGAGTCTGAGCATCTCGTCGCTGACGACGCCGGCGATCAGGAAGTCGCAGTTCTCCTTCGCATGTCGAAGGATGTTGAGGTGTCCGACGTGAAAGAGGTCGAATGCCCCGGCGGCATAGCCGATGCGTACAGCCATGATTCCCCCATGTGAATCCCTCGGTGTCCCACGCACCGGGTCTGTTGGCGGCACCTTACAACAGACCTGAGCGCTCGGACAGAGGGGGATCGATGTGCGGCTCGGGTCGCGCGGGCGGGAAGCGATGCCCGTCTATGGCGCCAGCGCAGGATCGAGCGCCGCATCGACCGCGTCCGCCAACGCTTGATAGCCGGCTGCGTCGGGATGGAGTCCGTCTTCGGCGATGAGGTCGGACCTGCCGAGCAACGGCTGGCCGGTGTCGAGGAACACAGCCCCATGTTCGAGGGCCGCGGTCTGGATCGCCGCGGTGAAGTCGGCGGGATCCGACGGCGGGGGGTCGTCGTCGAACCACGGCGCGATCGCGAAGATCTCGGCATTCGGGTAGCGACTGCGCAGCGCGCCGAACAGTGCGTCGGCGGGCGCCGGCACGTCCGCGATCGGAAGCCCGAGGTCGTTGCGACCTCCGGAGACGAGGATGTAGCTCGGCGAGCCGACGATCTCGTCGATCGCCTCTCCGTAGTTGGCGCAGTACGCACGACCGCAGCCGTTCACATCGGATGTCCGGATGTATCCCGTGCCGCCGAGGCCCAGGTTCTCCACGTCCCACCCCCGTGCTTGCCCGACGAGAGCCGGCCATTGGACGCCGCCGCCGCCCACGCCCTGCGTGTACGAGTCGCCGATGAAGACGGCGAGCGGCATCGGCGACGGGATGGTCGGAGCCGAGGCATCGCCCGGGGGAGTGTACTGGGGGACCTTGCCGCGCGCGGTGGAGGCGACGCCCAGGAACCCGGCGATGATGCAGCCCGCGACGATCACCAGGGCGATCGCCCACAACGGCATACCGCCGATTTCTCTACGGAGCACTCGCATGGTCGTCCCCAGCAGACAGACCCGGCCTGGTTCGGGTCCCCGGCCGACGAGGCAATGCTAGCGAAAAGAGTCGCGAATGTCGCGGACACGCCGTGTCGCAGTCGCGCCACTTTCTGAGAATCGTCTAACATACCCGCTTTCAATTAGGAGGGGCAATCGCTCTCCGGCTAACGTGACCTAGTCGTCTGGGGCATCGCGTGCCGATGGGGGTCGTCGCGCGGCCAGACCGAACACTCGCAACAAGGACAGAACTGACTCGTGACACATCCCCATACTGAACAACAACCTCAACTTCCCACCTCCCCCGGTACCCGCTCCAAGAGCACTCGGCGCGTCAAGGCGCTCGGCGCCCTCATCGCCGCCGCAGTCGTCGCAGGTGCCATGATCCCGCTCAGCGCGGGCGCGGATTCCGCCGCCGCCGCTGACAGCACGGTCCTCGCCGCCACCGACAGCGGCTGGACGACGACTCGCCAGCCGGCGACGCCGCAGTCCGGTCACCTGAGCGCGACCGCCACGGCCGACCGCACCTACGTCAAGTTCGACGGACGCTCCCTCTCGGGGCGCCAGGTCACGTCGGCGACGCTCGTCGTCAAGGTGAACTCCACGACGGCAACTGGTCCCGGGGTCGTCGCCTACCCGACCTCCACCTCGTGGAAGTCGTCCTCGCTGACGCACAACAACCAGCCGGGAACGACCGGCGCGGCGGTGTCGAAGGCGAGCGCGACCGCGGTCAAGGGGCAGACGCTCCGGATTCCGATCGACGTCCGCAGCGTTTCCACGACCGGTGATTTCGCACTGGCCCTGAACTACAGCCAGCGGTACATTCAGCTTCGCATGGAGCGGTACAGCAGCGAGAAGCCCCGGATCGAGGTGACCACGGCGCCCGTCTCGACGACGCCGACCCCCACCCCGACGCCGACTCCCACGCCGACCCCGACCCCGACGCCGACTCCGGCGCCCGCTGACGGGCCGCTCGTCTTCGCGCACTACTTCGTGCCGTACCCGCTGTCGCTCGACAACAAGACCGAGTCGACCGACTACTACACGCGCAACTACCTGAGCCCCGATGGTGAGAGCGGCAAGTTCGCCTCCGTGGGTGGGCTGCTGCGCGACCGCCCCCTGTCTCCCGGTGTGTCGACCTCGACCGACTGGCGAGTGAACAACCTGGTCACCGAGGTCAAGCAGGCGAAGTCCGCCGGCATCGACGGATTCACGCTCAACCTCATGAGCACCAGCGGCCAGAACTGGGACGCCTCCGTCAACCTGATGAAGGCTGCCGCGCAGGTCGGCGGGTTCGCCGTCGTCCCGATGGTGGACGCGTCGTCCAACTTCACCACCGCCTCACCGGAGACCGTGGCGGGGCTCCTCGCCCAGCTGTACAACTACAGCTCCGCCTACAAGGACGACGGCGAGTACCTCCTCTCGAGCTTCAAGGCCGAGGGCGCCTCGGTCTCGTGGTGGACTCAGGTGATCAACCTGCTCGAGACCAAGTACGGTCTGCCCATCTCGTTCCAGGCGGTGTTCCTCAACGCCGGTGACGCCAACCTGAACGCGTTCGCCCCGATCGCAGACGGCTACGGCAACTGGGGTACGCGCACGGAGCGCACCACTCTGAACAACCCCGACTACGTCGCGCGCGCACACGCGCTCGGCAAGACCTGGATGTCTCCGGTCGCGGTACAGGATGTCCGTTTCCGCGAGGTGCGCTGGGCTGAAGCCAACAACACGGCGTCCGTTCGGGCGCAGTGGACGCGGGCGATCTCCCAGAAGGCCGATTTCGTCCAGCTCGTGACGTGGAACGACTACAGCGAATCGACGCAGATGGCACCGTCGCAGGATCACGGATCAGCCTTCCTCGATCTGACGCGGTACTACACCTCCTGGTTCCATGCGGGAGCTCAGCCGGCGATCACCTCGGATGCCATCGTGCTCACCCATCGCACGCAGTTCGTGAACGCCACGCCTTCCTACGCGCACCAGCTGATGGGGGCCCCGACGCTCGACGGAACGGCGACCGCTGCTCGCGACATGGTGGAGGCGCTGGTCTGGCTGCCGTCGCCGGCGACCGTGCAGATCACCGTCGGCGGCACGACCACGAGCTTCTCCGCACCCGCGGGCGTCTCCGCCTACACGGTGCCGCTCAAGCTCGGCAGCGTTTCGGCGAAGGTCGTACGGTCGGGCGCGACGACGGAGTCCCTCACGTCGCCCTACACCGTCGTCCAGACACCGTATGTGCAGGACCTCGCGTACCACGCGGCCAGCAGCTGGTAGGACGCGATTCATCGCAGGATGAGGTGCTCGAGGAGATCCTCGAGCACCTCATCCATTTCGAGGGCGGCTTTCACGTGCACCCGGCGGGAACGCCGCCATGGGTCCCGGATGTCGTCGTGCTCGGTCGATGCGCCCGCTGACCCGCGCGCCCGATGGGCGCGTGCCACCAGAGCCGGCAGGTCCGCTCCGCCGTCACCGTCGGCGGGCAGCGCGCGCAAGAGCCGGGTGAACTGCAGCACGGTGAAGGTCCGTGTCGCGGCCGCGGGCTGTGCCCGCACGATGAACTGCCGCTGAGCGCGGGTCGCCGTGAGTACGACGTCAGCTCCGTCGACGTGCCCCTCGGTCAGAGCCCGGGCCCTGAAAGCCGACGCGTCGACGCCTCGCCCCACCAGCCGGTCGAGGAAGAAGCCGCTCATCGGGTGATCGACCAGTGCGGCGACACCTGCCGATGCCAGCCGGATCGCCGGACCCCGTGCCGACTCGAGCGCGCCTCTCAGGCCCCACTCCAGGTAAGGGGACCGGCAGACGTTTCCCGTGCAGACGAAGAGGGCTGAGCCGAAGCCGTCGGTCACGGTGCCCTATCCGTCTCGGGGCGAGCGGGCTCCGCGCAGCGGCGGGACGATGGAGCGGCTCGCCGGGCGTCGCCGCTGGGTTCGGGCATCCGAGTCTTCGTCCAGGGGCCAGTCGAGATCCTCGACGCCCGCATCGTTCTCGGCGAAGCCGTGCACAGTGCCGATCGACGCATAGTCGTCCGAAACGGGTTCGCCCACGGCGCGGCCGACGCCGGAATCGGCCCCGAGCGACGCGCCGTCTTCAGTGGCTTCGCTCGGCGTCGCGTCTGCGGCGTCTGACTCGGAGGGGCGAGCGGCAGCCTTCCTCGGTGAGTAGGCGTAGCGGTGGTCCTCCCGCGCTCGCGACAAGTTGAACACGGCGCCTTCGACGGATGCGCCGATGGCCGTCAGCCGATCCATCGCCCGCCGCAGCTCGCGGACGCGAAGCACTCGGGCTCCGACGATGAGGATGACGCCGCCGAGCAGTCTCGCCAGCACGGCGCCGTCCGGCACCGGGTTGAGGGGCGGGCAGTCGATGATCGTCACATCGAAGCGCTCGCGGATCCGTCGCAGGGCTTCGCTCGCGGCTGCGGATTCCAGAAGCTCGCTGGGGTTGGGTGGCCGGGAGCCGGCGAGGACGACCTTGAGATCGTCGGGCCCCCACGTGACGAACGCTTCGTCGAGGGTGATGTCTCCGGTGAGCACGTCGGTGAGCCCGGTGTACTCAGGAAGGTCCAAGACATCGCTCAGGGTCGGTCGGCGCAGGTCGGCCTCCACGAGGCAGACCTCGAGGCCGGAGGCGGCCAGCGCAGCCGCGATGTTCGCCGCCGTCGCGCTCTTGCCTTCCCCTGGCCGCGAAGACGTGATCGAGAAGACTTTGTGAGGTTCGCCTGGCTGCAGGAATCGGAGATTGGCGCGCAGCTGCCGGTACTCCTCGCCGCGTCGCGACCCGCTCTTCACGACAGCGATGGGGTCCCGCTGCGCGCGCCGGTCGAAGGACACGACCCCCAGCACCGGCAGCCCGGTGATCTCCGCCACCTGGTCCTTGTCGCGCACGCGGGCATCGACGACCCCACGCAGCACGACGATCACGGTCGCCGCGACGAGCCCGGCGAGCAGCCCCGTGAGCAGCAGCAGCGGCACGTTGGGTGACGAAGGTGCCGACGGGGCTGTCGCGGACTCGATCACCTGCAGCCGGACGGGCGATTGACCGTCAACCCGCGGCGTGAGGGACGGTACGACCTCAGCGAGGTAGGTCGAGACCGAGTTCGCGATGGCCGCCGCGCGCTCGGGGGACTCGTCGGTGGCCGAGATCGTGATGACGCTCGTGTTCAGAGGGACGGATGTCGAGACCTGACGGCGCAGCTGGGAGATGGTGACGTCGAGGTCGAGCGATTCGATGACCGGTTCCAGCACCACCTCACGAGTGGCGATCGCGCTGAAGTTCCGAGCCTGCAGCTGGGAGAAATTGGACGACTGTGCCAGCTCGCTCGTGCTTGCTCCGCCGGTGACCGTGACGAAGACGTCAGCGCTCGCCGTGTACTCGCGCGGAGTCGTGACGACGAGCGCCCATCCTCCGAGGACGCCCAGCATCAGGCACGCCACCACCACGGCCCAATGGTGGCGAATGAGCCGCAGAAGGCTTCTGGTTTCCATGCTCTCGTCCCGTCACACCGAGAGGTGGAACCCAACCACAATTTCCCCCATCCCCATATAATTCCCCCCAAAAGCGCAGAATGCTATAACCCGGACTGAGCGTTCAGCCCCCGCGAAGAATCTGTGGACGGCGCCCGATGACGCGAATCGACCAGTTTCCGTACCCCGGCCCGCGGCCTGGGGGCCCTGCACCTGCGCGCGCCGTCGCTGATGGGGGAGCGGCCGCGGAGCACGCGCTCGGGCGGGGACTGCGGGTGCTCTTCCTCGTCATCTCGCTGGCGGTCTTGTCGGTCGGGATCCCCGCCTTCCTTGTCGCAGATGTCGCCGACCTGCCGCGCAGCGACGCGTGGATCCTGACGCTCGCACTCCTGGTGTGGGCCGGCGCCCGCCTCTCGTTCCTGTGGGTGAGCGGAACGCCGCGGCTCTTCGACTTCTTCTTCTGGCTGTTCGTGTACATCTTCATGGGGCTCGCGCCCACGGCCCAGATCCTGTCCGGGTTGACGTCGACGACGACGCCGGGCGTCGACACCGGGTTGGACATGCCGACGGCAGCCGTCGTGCTGCTCGGGGTGGTCTGCTACGAAGTCGGGCGTCTGCTGTGGATGCTGCGTGAGAGTCACCGTCGGACGGAGGGGCGGCGCGTCGTCGTCCGTCCGGTCAGCAGCTGGCGCACCGTCGCGCTGTTCCTCGTCTCGCTCGCGCTGAGCGGCTACGTCCTGTACCGGCTGGGAGCGACCGTCCTGCTCGGCAGCCGGGACGCGGCGGCCGCGGCGCGCACCGCGGCGTGGCCGGACCCCGCCGTGCGCAGCGTCGTGTTCGCGAGCGGGATCTATCCCCTCCTCGTTTCGGTCGGCGCCCTGGCGCAGCTCCGCCGCACCGCCAGCAATGCGCTGAGCCGGCGTCTTGCCCTGATCGGGGCGGTCGCGGGGGCGGCGGTCCTGCTGCTCATCGTCAACCCGGTGACGAGCGCGAGGTACTCCTTCGGGACGGTCGCTTTCGCGCTCGCCCTGTTCGCCGGCGCCGTCGCGACGCGCCGACGGGCGCGCATCACGATGCTGGCCGCGATCGCCGGGTTCCTGTTCGTGTTCCCGATCGCCGACGCCTTCCGCCGTGTGGGGGTGGTGACGACCGGCACGCGCTCCGGGTTCTTCGACGAGTACCTGTCCAACCCCGACTACGACGCGTTCTGGCAGGTCGCCAACGCCCTCTCTTACTGGCTGGAGGGTCTCGTCGAGCCGCTGAACCAGCTCGCCGGCAGCGTCCTCTTCTGGGTTCCCCGCGCCGTCTGGGCGAACAAGCCCACCGACACCGGCATCATGCTGGCCGAATACCGCGGTTACAGCTTCGACAACCTGTCGGCGCCGGCGTGGGCCGAGGCTCTCGTGAACGGCGGTGTCATCGCGGTCGTGATCACCTTCCTGCTCCTCGGGCTGGTCCTTCGCGCCATGGACAGCCGGACGGTACCCGCCTTCCGCACGGGTGGGGTGTGGGCCGTGGTGGGCGGGATCCTGCCCGTCTTCATGACGATCCTCCTGCGGGGATCGCTGCTGCAGGCGACCGGAGCGCTTTTCCTCACGATCGTCTGCATCCTCGTGGTCAGTGGGGCCGCAGCGCCACAGCCCGGTGCCGCGCCCGACGAGCTGCCGCCGCCGGGCGATCCTGCGGCGGACGCGCGCTCGACCTAGCGGTAGAAGGCTTCGAGGCGTTCGGCGATGGCGGTCATGCTGCGCTCCGAGCGCACGGCATCCCTGCCCCGAGATCCCATCGCCGCGGCCTGACCGGGGTCGGCGAGCAGCGTGCGGAGGGCCTCCGTGAGGCCTTCGATCGTGTCGTCTGTCACGATGCCCGCGTCATGGTCTCTGACGAACGGCGCGAGGCCGCACGTGTCGGTGACGATGACGGGCACGCCGACCGACATCGCCTCCAGCACGGACATCGGGTAGGGCTCGTCCACACTGGGCAGGACGTATACGGTGGCCCGCCGCATCCGTTCCACCGCCCCGCTCATGCCGACGGGACCCTCCCAACGGATGCGATCGCCGAGCCCCGATGCGGAGATCGCCTGCAGGACGGATGCGCCCTCTCCCTCGTCCGGTCCGACGAGCGCGAAGTCGGCGTCGGGGAACTCCGGCGCGAGGCGCGCTGCGGCCTCGACGAAGGCGACCGGGTGCTTCCGGGGGGCGAGACGCGCCAGATACAGAACGCCCGCCGGGCCCGCGGCGACAGTCGGCGCCTCGAGCGGGACCCCGTTGGGAAGCTCCTCGAGTCGCGCGCCGCCGCGGGAGACGACCTCCAGCGAAGCCCGCTCCCGGGCGGTGAGGTAGGTGACGAGCCGGGCACGATTGAGTACGGGCCGGGTCAGTGCGAGATCGAGGGGGACGGCGAGCGGGTGGTTCGTCTCATCGATCATGCCGTGCGTCTGCACGACGACCGGGACGCGGTGTCGGAGTGCGATGAGCGCGGACGGCAGCGTCACGAGATCGCGCGCGGCGTGGACGTGGACGACGTCGAACTCGCGGGCGTGGCGGTGGACCGCCATCCACAGTTCGGGTGAGCCGAGTCCCGCGAACCCGCTGCCGGGCAGCAGCGTGCGGGCCGGGAAGAGCTTGGCGGGCACGCCTTCGATCTCGGTGGGGACGTCACCTTGGAACCCGCGCTGCGTCCCGGCGAGCACGACGTCGTGCCCCCGAGCCTGAAGGGAGAGCAGCTGATTGATCGCGACCCGGGTCGGTCCGCCGTACTCACCCAGAGGACTGACGAGCGTCACCACCCCGAGGATCTTCATGTGGCCGGTTCCGCGGCGCCGCGGACCGACGCACGCGGCGCGAGGACGATGGATCCCGGCTCCACATCCGCGGTGACCAGCGCCGTCGCGCCGACGACGGCATCCCGGCCCACGGTCACGCCACGAAGGACGGTGGCGCGCGCCGCGATCCATGCGCCGTCCTCGATCGTGATCGGGCCGTTGTCGAACTCGAAGGTGGGGGAGCGTCGATCGTGGCTTCCCGTGCAGAGGAGCACGCCTTGCGAGATGCAGACGTCGCTTCCGATGTCCACCGGCTCGAGGTTGAGGATCCACGCGCGTTCGCCGATCCACGTGTCATCGCCGATCGTGAGCTTCCACGGCCAGTGGACGCGGACACCGGAGCGGAAGTTCACGCCGTCGCCGATCGTCGCGCCGAATGCTCGGAGCACCTTGACCCGGAACCCGGCCGGCACGAACCACGGCATGACGAGAAGGCTGGAAGCCAGCTGCCACGCCGCCTGCCACGCGACGCCGCGTCCTTTGTCGTAACCGTGGCCGGTGAAGCCGGCCAGACTCCGTCGTCCGCCCATGGGCGACATCCTAGCCACGCGGGTTTTCCCGGGTCAGGGTTATGATCACTCGAGCGCGCGTCGCCGACCGATCATCGCAGTCGCGGTCGATCACCACTGCGTCGAGGGAGGACCGGTGACAGGGTCCGATCGCCCGCGGTCAGTTCGAGCGGCGGCGCGGTGAGTCCCCGTCTGCGGATGCCTCGGCCGCTGACGATCGCCCAGATCCTGTCCAGCGCCGCCGGCGCGCTGCCGATGCTCATCGCCGCCGTCCGCATGGATCCGGCGGCCTTCACCTCGTTCTCGATCGTCACCCTGGCGAGCGCGCTCGCGGTCGGCGGATCCCGGGCCGCGCTCTTCCAGCCGGCCCTGATCTACCAGCGGATCGACACTGCGTCCCTCGTTCCGGCCCGGTATATGGTCATCGCGTCATCGCTGTCCGCGCTCGCGGTGACCGGCGTCGCCATCGCGGTGAGCGAACTCGATCCGGCGGAGGCCGCAGTCATCGGCATCGCGGGAGCGGTGCCCGTGATCTACGACTGGGCGCGATACCGGGCGATCGGGGCGAGCCGGCGCTGGACCGTCGCCATCGGGGACGGCATCCGTCTTCTGCTGGTGTGCGCGACGGCGCTGCCGTTGCTGGCGGCGAACACGATGGCGTTCATGATCGCGATCGGGGTGTCGTGCGCGGTCGCCACGGGGTACGTCCTGTCCCAGTCGCCCTTCCGCGTGAAGCCGTACCCCTACCGGAGATACCGGTCATCAGCACTCTGGCAGACGCTCGACTTCGCCGTCGGCCAGTTCGTCGTCTCGGTCCCCCTCATCGTTCTCGGCGCATCCGGCACGAACGATCTCGTCGGAGGCGTCCGGCTGGCGCAGACGCTGCTGGGCCCCCTGAACCTCGCCTTCGCAGCGACCGCGACGAACATCGTGGCCGACGGCTCCACCCACGCGGACTACCGCACGGCGTCGGCCGTCATCGCCCGCGGGTGGCGCTCCAGCATCCGGCTGCTGATCCTGTCCACGGCGGTCGTGGTCGTGGTCGCCCCCGCGGTCTGGATCAGCGGCTGGGCGCCTCGCGGCGTCGAGCGCGACGACCTGCTGCTGGGACTGGTGCTGGTCGGGGCATCCACGATCATGACCGGATGGTCCTCCGTCCACGGCGTCGTGCTGCGGGTCCTTCATCACCAGTCCGCCGTCACGCTGGTGCGCATCGGGATCGCCTCGCTCACGACGGCGGGGTTCCTGATCGGCTACGCGTTCGGCGGCGACGAGTGGAGCCTCATCCTGGGCTTCGGCGCGAATGCGATCGCGGCGCCGCTGCTCTTCCTCCCCGTTGCGCTGTTCTACTACCGCCGCGACACCCGCGAAGAGCCCTGATGCCCGGGGTCAGTTGGTCCGCTTCAGGAGCCGGAACCACTTGGCCAGCAACGCGACGGTGATGAGAGCGGTCATCGCTCCGAGGGCGGCGTAGACGACGAAGAAGATCTGGGATGCCCCCCAGAGGAGGAAGGCGAGCGCGAGGACGCCGTAATCCGCGGGCAGGAGGCCGACCGCGCGGATCGTCGATGGCGGCCGAGGAGGATCGGACGCGTGCGCCCTCGTCCGGCGGAGCAGCTCGAAGATCGTCATGCCCGAGAAGAGCACGACCGCGACGAGCATATAGCCCAGCGGAAGCAGCAGCCACGCCCCCGTCAAGAGCCCCTGGGTCGCCGCCGCGACGAGCACGGAGGCATGAACGGCGACCATCTTCCCCGAGTCGACGACATGGTCGAGCCACTCACCGGCGAGGCTGCCGCGTCCGGTCAGCCGCGCGACCTGGCCGTCGGCGGAATCCAGGGCGAAACCGAGCACCAGAAGGATCGCGACGGCCAGGCCGGTCACCCAGCCGGCGGGCCTGATCATCAGCACGATCATGCCGAGGGCACTGCAGAGCGCCGAGATGGCCGTCACCCCATTGGGCGTGACCCCGGTGGAGGCGGCCGCCGCCGCGAAGACGCGCCCGACGGGACGGTTGATGTACCGCGAATACAGCGAGACGCCTGCGCGACTCTTCTGCGAGCTCGACAGTGAACCCATGGCTTCGCGAAAGGTCAGGCCGGACATGTTCCCCCACGCCCCCCGCACCCCCTGGTGCGAGTGTCGGAATCCACACTGACGCCTGACGCACCTTCGTGTAAACTCCGGCATCAAGCGTACTGGCAAGTTGCACCCGACGATGATGCCGAAAGCGCAGCGACAGCACGTGTGCCCGCGGACGGGGAGCCTGTGGGCGACCGGTGATCCACTGGGGAAGTGCTTCTACCGGTCTCGGATATCTGGGAACGGGGTTTCACGTGCGTACTCGCTTTTTCGCGAGCGTCGCCGCTGTTGCGGCGCTCGCCATCGGAATCATGGCTCTACCACCGGCAGAAGAGGCGGAAGCACTCTCGCCGGACCTGCCCTTCAGCGCCGATGCGCTGCCGACCTGGCAGACCAACGGCCAGGTATGGCAGGTGGCGATCTCCCGCGGCCGGGCGGTCGTCGGAGGGAGTTTCAGTCAGATCCGTCCTGGTGCAGGACAGGCGGGCTCGGCTCGCAACATGCAGGGCCTGGCCATCCTGAACGCCGCCACAGGGGAGCCGGACGCGTGCCAGCTGCCGGTCGCGTTCAGCGGCGGGACCGCATCGGTGAACGCGGTGAAAGCGGCGCCGGACGGCAACACGGTCTTCATCGGCGGCGCGTTCACGAGCGTCGGTGGCGTCTCGGTATCCCGACTCGCGGAGATCAACGTCGCGACCTGTACCGTCACGCCGTTCCGGGTGAGCAGCATCTCCAGCACGGTTCTCGTGATCGAGACCGCCAATGACGCCGTGTACTTCGGCGGGCTGTTCCAGACCGTCAGCGGCCAGACCAGGCGCAGCTACGCCAAGGTGAACCGAGCAGGTGTCCTGGACACGACCTTCGTCGCCAACGCCTCCGGTCAGACAGAGGATCAGTACAGCAATACGGTCGTTCCGGGCAGAAACGCGCGCGGCACCGCGCTGCAGCTCTCGCCCGACGGCACCCGCCTCGCGATGGGCGGTGACTGGTTCGACGTCAACGGATCCGCGACCCACAGCTTCGCCGTCGTGAGTTCGACGACGGGAGCGGTGCTGCGCACCTGGCCGGCGAACACCGTCGGCAACACCTCGCGCACGAAGTGGATCAGTTCCGACGGCACGCGGTTCTTCATCGCTCAGGAGGGATTCGCCGGTTTCGACGGTGCCCTCGCCTACAACTGGTCCGACTACAGCCAGGCGTGGCGCGACAACTGCTCGGGCGCCACTCAGGCGATCGTGCCGTATCAGGGGCTGCTCTTCCAGGCGCACCACCACCATGACTGCGGCGCGCAGGGCATGTTCCCGGACGGCCGGCGGACCTACCTGTCGGTGACCCACGCGGCCGATCCGACCCAGCTTCAGATCGGGTGGCTTCCCGAGCTGAACGACGGCATCGGTGAGGGTCTCGGTCCGCGCGCCATCGCGATCGGAGCGGGAACGAACGGCACGCCGTATCTGTGGGTCGTCGGGGAGTTCACCCGCGTCAACGGGGCCAATCAGCAGGGCCTGACGCGCTTCAGCCCGACCGACACCGGCGCCCCACCGGTGCCCGCGATCGCCGCTCGTGCCATCACACCGAATGCGGTCCAGGTCAACATCCGCGGTGTGTACGATCCGGACGACTCGGACATCACGTACGCGGTCTATCGCGGGAACAACACGACGACACCCGTCTGGACCGGCGTCGCCCAGTCGAAGCACTGGTATCGCCAGCAGGCGACGTTCGTCGACACGGCAGTCACGCCGGGGACGAGCTACACCTATCGCGTTCGAGCGATCGATCGGGCGAACAACCAGAGCGCCTTGTCGGCGACCGTCACGGCGACGGCATCGGCGACAGGCTCGGCCTATGCTTCAACCGTCATCGCGGACCAGCCGAGGCTGTTCTATCGCTACGACGACACGGCGAACGCGCAGTGGGTCGTGGACAGCTCCGGCCAGGCGGTCGGCCTCAACGGTCTCGCCCAGAACGGCGTGAGCCGTACGGCTGCCGGCGGGATCACGAACGATCCCAGTCTGAGCGCGACGTTCACCGACACGCAGGCGAGCGGTCTGCCGCAGTACATCTGGAACGACGTCATCGCCCCCGGACCGACCGTGTACTCGGTGGAGACGTGGTTCCGTACGACGTCCACAACGGGTGGTGCGCTCGCCAACTACGGGTCCTCGAACGGGCGTCCTCGCTCCGACACCGGAGCGGACCGCACCAGCGGCACGGTCGACCGCGTGGTCTACATCGAGAACGGGACCGGGTTCCTTCGCTTCGGAGTCCGCGCCGGGTTCGGCACGACGACGCTGCGCAGCCTGGCCGCGGTCAACAACGGCCAGTGGCACCACGTGGTCGGCACCCAGGGCCCCGGCGGCATGCGTCTCTATATCGACGGCGTCCTGCAGTCTCAGAACGCGACGACGGGCAGCGGCACCTACAACGGCACGTGGCACGTCGGCGGCGACAACCTCAACGGATACCCGTCCGCGGGCAACACACAGGCGAACCGCTACTTCGACGGCCAGATCGATGAGACGGCCGTGTACTACCTGGCGCTGTCTCCACAGCAGGTGCAGAACCACTTCAACGTCGGAACGGGATTCGTCGACGGAGTGGTGCCCAGCACGCCGCAGGGCGTGAACGGGTCCTTCGACGGAGCCAACGTCGACGTGAGCTGGACCGCTTCGACCGACAACATCGGCGTAGCCGGCTATCGGGTCTACCGCGGGACGACGCCCGGGTTCACGCCCGCAGCCGACACGCTGCGTGGCACCGCCGGCGGGACGACGTTCGAAGACGTGGCGCCGCCGCCGGGCACCTTCTACTACAAGGTCGTCGCGTTCGACGGCGCGAACAACGCGAGCGCCGCCTCCGCGGCTTCCGCGGCGGTCACCGTCGTCGACGGCGCCCCGCCGACTGTTCCGGCCGGCGTGAACGCGGTGGCGGCGGGCCAGGCGGCGGACGTCTCCTGGACGGCCTCGACCGACAACGTGGGGGTGACCAGCTACGCGCTCTATCGAGGTTCGGACGCCGGCTTCGTACCGAGCATGGATACGCTCATCCAGCCCAACGTCGTCGGGACGTCGTATCACGACGCGCCGCTCTCCGAGGGCACGTGGTACTACAAGGTCACCGCCCGCGACGCGGCGGGGAATGTCTCCGGCGCGTCGAGTGCCGCCCCCGTGGTCATCGCGGCTCCCGACAACACGCCGCCGAGCGCGCCCACGGGACTGACCGCGACCGTCGAGGGCTCCAACAACGTCGTGCTGAACTGGAACGCGTCGATCGACAACGTCGGAGTCACGGGGTACTTCGTGTACCGGGGGACGACGGCCGGGTTCACCGCCGACGACGCTTCTCGCATCGGCAACGCGATGGGCACGACCTTCACCGACAGTGCCCGACCACAGGGCACTTGGTACTACAAGGTCGCCGCAACGGATGCGTCGTCGAACGTGAGCGCTGCCTCGGCGTCGGCGGTGGCCAACGTGACGAATCCGCCGGCCCCTCCCACGACGCAGACGATCGTGACCTCCGCGGACTCGATGGCGGCGGCGATCAACCCGGCGTTCGCGTATGGGGCGACGAACCAGCTCTCGTCGCGGTTCAACACCACGATCGAGTCGTTCCTGCGGTTCGATCTCCCGGCCGCGCCGGCCGGGCAGGTTCTCACGTCGGCGACGATCTCACTGCGGACGTCGACCGATCCGACCGCCGGATCGACCGACATCCATCAGTTCCGCCTGGTCAGCGGCACGTGGCAGGAGAGCACGATCACCTGGAACAACCGCCCGACTACCGTGGGTGCGGCTGTGCTGGGGCAGCTCACGGGGGCGACGGCCCTGGACACGCCGTACACCGCCACCCTCTCCGCAGCCGACCTCGCACCGCTCGCCGGCTCCTCGATCACTCTGAGGCTGTCGAGCGCCGCGGGAAGCGACAACGTGCGGCTGTGGTCCCGTGAGGCAGGGCAGGCGGGCTACCGGCCCACCCTCACCCTGGTGTACACGACACCCTGAGGCGGGGGATGGCCTGACGGCGGGGCCCGCGAGTCCCGCCGTCAGGACCGCCGCCCTGCGCGTCAGGGGTGGCGGTGACCGCCCGCGAGCGGGATCTATCCCCCCCTCGTTTCGGTCGGCGCCCTGGCGCAGCACCGCCGCACCGCCAGCAATGCGCTGAGCCGGCGTCTTGCCCTGATCGGGGCGGTCGCGGGGGCGGCGGTCCTGCTGCTCATCGTCAACCCGGTGACGAGCGCGAGGTACTCCTTCGGGACG